>JAISYX010000045.1 GCA_031269595.1 Oscillospiraceae bacterium | reverse complement strand
CCCACCTGAAACAGGTCGTCCATGTTCTCGCCCCTGTTTGAAAACCGCTGTATTACACTTAGCACAAGCCTAAGATTCCCGTTTACAATGGCGTCTCTGGCGGCGGTATCCCCTGCGTGAGCCTTTTTGAGAAGAGCCATCTTATCTGCCTCCGATAGCACCGTTAGCTTAGCGGTGTTTACACCGCAGATTTCTACCTTATTATACTGCATGGTTTAATCCCTCCCTTTCCTTACAGCTTTATTATTGGCTGATTTGGCGGGTCTTAAACAACACAAACGATAATCAATGCGGCTTTATCAACTATAAATATTTATTTGATACTGCACAAGATATGTGACTTAAACTCACTATATAAATTGCGAAAATTTGGAAAAACTTGCAAAAAATTTTGTAAATTTGTCGTAATTTGTAAATTTTTTTGCATTTTTCTCTTGCGTTTCTTAATATTGTGATGTATAATAAATTCATATTTAAGAAGTCGGGGTATTTTTATGTTTGCTATACAAGAGGTCACTAAGCGTTCTTTTCTTCCCCTTTATTTTGGGTTTATGATTTTTTACTATGAAATGATAACTACATTGTTTTCAGGCTCTGAAAATATGCGCTGGGGGCTGCTCATACTCTTCTCTCTTTCGGCGGGGCTTGCGGTTTACTTTATATGTAGGCTGCTCCCAAAGGGCGGCGGGCTTTGCGCAATTATAATCTCCTTCCTTCTCTTCCTTATATATGGAGCAGAATGCATAATGCGGCGCACCTACGGCAATTTTATGGATCCCTTTTTTGCAGCAGGCAACGGTAAAAATGTGGCATCAGGCTTTGCAGACATGGCTTGGGGTGCTATTGTAAAAGGCCTTCCGGCCTTAATTTTTTTAATTCTGCCTGTCATTGCAACGGGCGTGCTTGTCCACAGCAAATATGCTGAGATTAAAGAGATTCCAAACAAGCTTAAGGTTTACACCTGCCTAATCGCCATTCTGCTTTCAGGGGGGCTTGGTCTTCTTGGCAAAGGCCTTGTTAAAACACACGATAAGGGCATAATCACCGACCATGAGTACTACAGCAGCGGCTTTGAGTTTGACGCCGCAGTGCCCCGTTTTGGCTTGCTTAAGGCCATGGGCTTAAGCATACGTTATGAGCTGTTCGGCCTACCTACAGGAGCTTTTACGGTGTCTCCTGTCTCTCCTCCTGCGGTGAGCCCGCCTGAGGAGGAGACTGAGGAAGGCAACGGCGCAGAGATAGCAGAGGTGAGCTATGGCTATAACACCAAGGATATAGACTTTGCGGCTATGGCCTCAGGCACTAAGGACGAGACACTCAAAGCCATGCACAACTACTTTGGCTCTGTTGTGCCCACTCAGCAAAATAAATATACAGGCGCATTCAAGGGCAAAAACCTTATCTTTATAAGCGCAGAGGCCTTCTCAAGCCCTGTAATAAGCGAGGAGCTAACTCCTACCTTATATAAGATGGCACATGAGGGCTTTGAGTTTACCGACTATTACCAGCCCGTCTGGGGCGGCTCTACCTCTACAGGCGAGTACGCAAACCTCATGGGGCTATTCCCGGGCAGCCCCGGAATAATGCAGACAGCCGCCGAAAAGGCTCTGCCCTTCACCATAGGAGCAGAGCTGATGAAGCAGGACTACACCTCATTAGCCTATCATAACGGAGTGGCTAAATACTACAAAAGACACCTAAGCCACACCAAGCTGGGCTATTCTAAATATCTTGCCTTTGGCAACGGCTTAGAAAAGCGCATGAGTGACGCAAGCTGGCCGGCCTCTGACTTGGAGATGATGCAGGTTACAGCAGATGATTACATAGGCAGCAGTCCGTTTAATATCTATTACATGAGTGTATCAGGTCATGCACTTTACAGCAGAAATGCCAATAGAATGTCTTCAAAAAACTGGGATAAGGTTAAGGATTTACCCTATTCTGACCCTGTTAAGGCCTATATTGCCGCCAATCTGGAGCTGGAATACGCAGTGCAGTATCTTGTTGAGAGGTGTGAGCAGGCGGGCATTCTTGACGACACTGTGTTTGTAATCTCACCAGACCACTACCCCTATGGTCTGGAGGTAGAAAACAAGAAGGGGGAGGATTATATTGCCGAGCTAATTGGCAAAAAGCCCGCAAACGACTTTGAGCGTGACAAGACTACTCTCATTATATATAACAGCGAGGTCTCGCATCTAACAGTTGATAGGCCCGTGTATTCGCTGGATATATTGCCAACCCTGCATAACCTTTTTGGCATTGAATATGATAGCAGGCTGTTTACAGGCAGAGATATTTTTTGCGGCGAAGAGGACAGGGTGGTTATCGCCGCCGACCTAAGCTGGATTAGCGACAAGGGAGTTTATCTTGCAAATAAAGATAAGTTCACCCCAAAGGAGGGCGCAGAGATAGAAGACGGATATGTTAAAAGAATCTCCCAGCTGGTAAAAAACAGAGTGCGCTTTTCAAAGCTTATTATGAAGAATAATTATTTTAAGGTGATAGGGTATTAGATGTTAGATGTTAGGGTTTAGATGTTAGATGTTTTCAAAGTCTAAAATCTTGCATTCGCCCGCAGACTGAGCGGGTTGTGAGAGAGCGGGTGGAAAGTTACTTTTTTATCGCCACGCTTACATGCGTCATTGCGAGCACCGCTGAGCTTGAGTTTACTAGCGGTTGCGAGTGCGAAGCAATCCAGCGGAACAAAGCCAGATGCGACACAGTAGCACAAGGGCTTAGTGTACTGGATTGCTTCGCACACCACACCTTGTGCTTATTTTGGTTTAACTGCGTGCTCGCAATGACGCAGCTTTTATGGTTTCAAGGTCACTTGGTGCACCGCTGCAATTTTTTTGCCAAGTCCGCAGGCAACCAAGTCGGCTGTCTCTACGAACCCTTTAATCAAAATTTGCGTAGCAAATCCACCACAACTCTTCACTTTTCACTCTTAACTTGCGCCAGCTCTCGCCTCTTGGTTAAAACAACCAAAAACAACCCACAACTAACCCGTAACTTCTACTCGTCCGTGGTAATAAAGTTCTTGCTTTTTTGCTGCGGATGAGTTATAATATTTAGGCAAGACTGCACGAAGATATGCGTTGAAGCGGGAGGTTGCGGCCAAAAAGGCCGGTTTTTCCGTGGAGTATGTCCGATTTTAAACCGGGCGATGTAAAGATTATGAGCTTGCTGTTTTGCTACAGCTGTGCTCTGACGCTTTTTAACTCAGCAACCGGTTTGCCAAGCGGCAAATCGGTTTTTAAAATGCCTAGGGGCGAAACACCCGGGCTTGTGTAAGGTTAAAATGCGCCGCCCGCCAAATTTTACAAAGGAGGCGATTCATAGTGGCAGTCAAAGAAAAGATTAGAATCAGAATTAAGGGGTATGACCACTCGTTGGTGGACCAATCGGCTGAAAAAATCGTTGCTACAGCCAAAAGAACGGGCGCAAGAGTTTCGGGGCCTGTTCCTCTTCCCACCGAAAAGGAGATTATCACAATTCTCCGTGCTGTTCATAAGTATAAGGACAGCCGTGAGCAGTTTGAGCTCAGAACCCACAAGAGACTAATCGACATCCTTAAGCCCTCTAACAAAACAGTTGAGGCCTTAACAGGATTAGAGCTCCCCGCAGGCGTTGAGATTGAAATAAAGCTTTAATGCAAGGGGTTGAGTGACGGCATTAATAATGTTCGGCTCAAAGGGTCATGTTGGTCAAGGGTGCACAGTCACACAGCGGCCAACCAATAACCTAATAAGGAGGAAGCAAAATGCAAAAAGGAATCATCGGCAAAAAAATCGGCATGACGCAGGTTTTTGACGAGAAGGGCAACGCTCTCCCCGTTACAGTTGTCGAGGCAGGGCCATGCGTGGTCGTGCAGAAGAAATCCGTAGAGAACGACGGTTATGAGGCTGTTCAAATCGGCTTTGGCGATTTGAAGGCAAACAAGGTTACCAAGCCGGTTGCAGGTCACTTTGCAAAGGCAGGAGATGTTGCCCCCAAAAAGACTCTTCGCGAGTTCCGCTTGGCAGACATTTCAGCTCTTAATGTAGGTGACATTCTAAAGGCAGATACCTTCGCCGCAGGCGAAAAGGTAGATGTCGCAGCAACCAGCAAGGGCAAGGGCTGGGCAGGCGTTATTAAACGCTGGAACTTCGCCCGCCTTAAGGAATCACACGGCACAGGACCCGTGCACAGACACGGCGGTTCTATCGGTGCCTGCTCAGACCCATCAAGAGTTTTTAAGGGCAAAAAGATGTCCGGACACTTGGGTCACGAGCGTGTAACCGTTCAAAATCTAACGGTAGTTAAGGTAGACGCAGAGAACAACCTTATCGCTATAAAGGGCTCAATTCCCGGGCCAAAGGGCGGTATTGTGGTAATATCCGATAGCGTCAAAGCGTAAGGGAGGAGGAAATTAAATGCCTAATGTATCTGTTTTAGACCGAACCGGAGAAAAGGTTGGGGAAATAACACTGGCAGATTCCATTTTTGGAATAAAGCCAAATAAGGCAGTACTCCACGAAGCAGTGGTAAACTACCTTGCAAATCAACGTCAGGGCACACAGTCCACCCTTACCCGCTCTGAGGTTTCGGGCGGCGGTAAAAAGCCATACCGCCAAAAGGGCACAGGCCGTGCAAGACAGGGCTCTACACGTGCTCCTCAGTGGACACACGGCGGAATAGCTCTGGGCCCCAAGCCCCGTTCTTATTCTTATGTGCTTAATAAGAAGGTTAAAAGACTGGCACTTAAATCCGCTTTTTCTGCTAAAGTATTAGAAGAAAATTTGATAGTGCTTGAAAGCCTTGAGCTTGATGCAATCAAGACCAAGGAGGTCGCAAAGGTTCTTGCGGCTTTGGGTGTGCAAAAAAAGGCACTTATAGTTGTACCTGAAAAGGATGAGAATATCTACAAATCCGCAAGGAACATCCCGGGCGTAAAAACAGCTATAGTAAACACCCTGAATGTCTATGACATCCTCAACACTGAAAAGTTCATTGTTTTAAAGGATGCCGTTGCAAAAATTGAGGAGGTGTATGCATAATGAATGCTTATGACATCATTCGCCGCCCAATAGTTACCGAGCGCAGCTTGGCAGGTGCGGCACTAAACAAATACACCTTTGAGGTAGCCAACGTTAACAAGCTTGAAATAGCCAAGGCTGTGGAAGCTGTCTTCCCGGGCACAAAGGTTATAAAGGTTAACACCATTCATGTAAGAGGGCAGCTGCGCCGTCAAGGCCGCACACAGGGCTACACTCCCAAATGGAAAAAGGCTGTAGTTACCCTGAGCAAGGATTCTAAAACAATTGAAATCTTTGAGGGTATGCTCTAAAATTAAACTGCACTTTGCCGCCCTTGGGCGTGCTAAGGCAGCAATCATGGCAATGTATGGGGGATGACAAGCCCCGCTAAGCCAATCACGAGGAGAGTGAAAATATTGTCAATTAAGGTTTACAAACCGACTACCAACGCTAGGCGAAACATGTCGGTTACGGATTACTCCAAGCTTTCAAAGGTAGAGCCGGAAAGAAGCCTGCTTGAGCCTTTAAACAAGAAATCCGGCAGAAACAGCTACGGCCGCATTACAGTCCGCCACAGAGGCGGCGGTGCACGACGTAAATACCGCATAATTGATTTTAAGCGTCAAAAGGCCGATGTTCCGGCAAAGGTTTTAACCATAGAATACGACCCAAACCGCTCCGCCTTTATAGCCCTTATCCAGTATGAGGACGGCCAGAAGAGCTACATTACAGCTCCCCACGGCTTAAAGGTAGGCGACACAGTTGTTTCTGGTGCTTCGGCTGATATTAAGCCGGGCAACGCATTACCTCTGCTGAATATACCTGTGGGTACCTTTATCCACAACATAGAGATGTATCCGGGCAAGGGTGCACAGCTTGCAAGAAGTGCCGGAATTCAGGCACAGCTTATGGCTAAAGAGGGTGTTTATGCACTGCTCAGGCTGCCCAGCGGCGAGCTTAGAAACGTGCCTATAGCCTGCATGGCAACCATAGGTCAGGTTAGTAACATAGACCACGAAAACGTTAAAATCGGCAAGGCCGGTCGTAAGCGTCACATGGGCTGGAGGCCGACAGTCAGAGGTTCAGTTATGAACCCCTGCGACCACCCCCACGGCGGCGGCGAGGGCAAATCGCCCATTGGCCGCCCGGGACCTGTTACGCCTTGGGGCAAGCCTGCGCTGGGATACAAAACCCGCAAAAAGCACAAGGCTTCTGATAAGATGATTGTGCGCCGCAGAAAAGGCAAATAATCGGCTGAAAGGAGATTTTTTATGGGAAGAAGTACTAAAAAAGGCCCTTTTGTTCAGCCGGTGCTGCTTAAAAGGGTACAGGAACTCAACGCCAAGGGCGACAAGGTTACACTTAAAACATGGAGCAGGTCTTCAACAATATTTCCTGATTTTGTAGGCCACACCTTTGCCGTGCATGACGGGCGCAAGCATGTTCCCGTTTATGTAACAGAAGAAATGGTTGGCCACAAGCTGGGCGAATTTGCACCCACAAGAACCTTCAGAGGTCATGCGGGCAGCAAGACATCCAAGAAGTAATAGCAGCGAAAGGAGTGTATCACAATGGAAGCAAGAGCAGAGCTTAAGTACGCTCGAATTTCCCCCAGAAAGGTTCAGATAGTTCTGGACTTAATACGCAATCAGCCCGTTGAAAAGGCTGAGGCGATTTTAAAGCATACACCAAAGGCTGCAAGCGAGTATCTTTTAAAGCTTCTCAAGTCAGCTGTGGCGAATGCTGTTAATGACCCCGCAAAATCCATGGACGAATCACTTTTGTATGTATCTAAGTGTTATGCAACCTCAGGTCCCATACTCAAGCGTATGCGTCCAAGAGCACAGGGCAGGGGCTTCCGCATTGATAAAAAGACATCACATGTAACCCTTGTTCTCAAGGAATTAGAAGATTAATCAGGAGGAGGTATACTATGGGCCAGAAAGTTCATCCCCACGGCCTAAGAGTGGGCGTTATCAAGGACTGGGATTCACGCTGGTTTGCCAAGGACGATGTGTTTGGTGATTTAGTTGTGGAAGATTACAAGCTGCGCAAAATTCTTAAAAAGCAGCTGTATTCCGCCGGAATACCCAAAATTGAGATTGAGCGCGATGCCTCTAAGGTTCGCATTCACATCCACTGCGCAAAGCCCGGAATGGTTATAGGCAAGGGCGGTGCGGAGATTGAAAAGCTGCGCTTGCAGTGCGAAAAGCTTTTAAACAAGCCGGTTACTATCAACATTGTTGAGGTTAGGCAGCCGGATTTGAACGCTCAGCTGGTGGCCGAGAATATCGCAGCCCAGTTAGAGAAAAGAACATCCTTCCGCCGTGCCATGAAAATGGCTATAGGCAGAGCGATGAAGCTGGGTGCAAAGGGTATTAAAACCCAGGTTTCGGGCCGCTTAGGCGGTGCTGAAATAGCACGCAGCGAGATGTATAAGGAGGGCACAACCCCCTTGCAGACTTTACGCGCAGATATTGATTACGGCTTTGCCGAGGCTGATACAACCTACGGCAAAATAGGCGTTAAGGTTTGGCTCTACAAGGGCGAGGTTCTTGCGGACGCCAACAAAAAGCAACAGCTGCGCAGGGAAGGAGGAAGGAAATAATGCTGCTTCCTAAGCGTGTTAAATACCGCCGTGTACACAGAGGCCGATTAACCGGCAAGGCATACAGAGGCAACTTTGTTTCTCATGGAGAGTTCGGCCTACAGGCCACAGAGCCTGCATGGATAACCTCCAACCAAATTGAGGCAGCCCGTATAGCCATGACCCGTTATATCAAGAGAGGCGGTCAGGTTTGGATTAAGATTTTCCCCGATAAGCCCATTACGGAAAAGCCCGCCGAAACCCGAATGGGTTCTGGTAAAGGTTCACCGGAATATTGGGTAGCAGTAGTTAAGCCCGGCAGAGTTATGTTTGAAATTGCCGGCGTACCGGAAGAAACTGCGAGAGAGGCAATGCGTCTGGCCGCAAACAAGCTGCCAATAAGATGCAAGTTTATCCGCAAGGAAGAAACGGGTGGTGAGCAGGCATGAAAATATCAGAAATAAGAGATTTAACCCAGCAGGAGCTTGAAGAGAAGCTCAAGGAGCTAAAGGCTGATCTTTTCAATCTGCGCTTCCAGCATGCAATTAACCAACTCGAAAATCCGATGCGCCTGAATGTTGTCAAAAAGGATATTGCAAAGGTTAAAACAATCATCCGAGAAAATGAACTTAAAGGCAACGCAGAGGCGTAACGGAAGGAGGATTTAAGCTGTGAGCGAAAGAGCAATGAGAAAAACAATTGTAGGCAATGTTGTAAGCGATAAAATGGAAAAAACAATAGTTGTTTCTGTTCAAGGTTCGGTTAAGCATCCGTTCTACAATAAAATTATCAAGCGCACGGTTAAATATAAAGCGCATGATGAAAAGAATGAATGCGGCATAGGCGACCGTGTACGCATCATGGAAACCCGACCCATTTCTAAGGATAAGAGATGGCGTCTGGTGGAGATTATTGAGAAAGCCAAATAATCTATTCTCAAAATTACAGGCTAAGCTGAAGGTTAAGGGTATCTTACCTTTTCCCTCTTGCCTCTGGCCTCTAGTAGGAGGTAACGCACTGTGATACAGCAGCAAACCTTACTTAGAGTGGCAGATAACACCGGTGCAAAGGAAGTAATGTGCATAAGGGTTCTCGGCGGCTCCAGAAGAAGGTATGGAAACATCGGCGACGTCATAGTCTGCTCTGTTAAAAAGGCAGCACCAGGCGGCGTGGTAAAAAAAGGCGATGTGGTAAAAGCAGTTATAGTTAGAAGCGCAAGCGGCGTGCACCGCAAGGACGGCACCTACATTCGTTTTGACGATAACGCAGCGGTTATCATAAAGGAAGATAAGAACCCCAGAGGAACCCGTATTTTCGGGCCGGTAGCAAGAGAGCTCCGTGACAAGGAGTATTTAAAAATACTCAGTCTTGCTCCGGAAGTACTCTAAGGAGGTGCAGGTATGAGCAAGCTACATGTTAAAACAGGTGACAGAGTCCTTATTATAAGCGGCAAAAACAAGGGCAAAGAGGGCAAGGTTCTTGCCGCAAGCCCTAAAGAAGGCAAGATTATAGTAGAAGGACGCAATATGGTCACAAAGCACATTAAGCCCCGCAAGGCCGGCGACCAAGGCGGTATTGTTAAGGCCGAAAGTGCAATTTACGCCTGCAAGGTGCAGGTAATATGTCCTGCCTGCAAAAAGCAAACTCGTGTTGCACACAAGGTGTTGGAGGACGGCACAAAAATCCGTCTTTGCGCCAAGTGCAAAGAGTCACTTTAATAGGAGGAGACATAAAACATGGCAAGATTAAAAGAAGTTTATGCCCAAGACGTGGCTCCGGCCCTGTTCAAAAAGTTTGAATACAAAAGCGTTATGCAAATTCCCAGATTAGAGAAGATTGTAGTTAACGTTGGCGCAGGCGAGGCACGTGATAATTCCAAGATAATAGACGCAATAGTACATGACATTTCGGCTGTAACAGGCCAAAAGCCCACAATTTGTAAGGCTCGCAAGAGCGTTGCAAACTTTAAGCTTAGAGAGGGCATGAACATAGGCGTCAAGGTTACACTTAGGGGCAGCAGAATGTACGAGTTCCTTGATAGACTGTTTAATATTGCACTCCCCCGTGTTAGGGATTTCAGGGGCATTAACCCCAATTCCTTTGACGGCAGAGGCAATTACAACATGGGCTTAAAGGAACAGCTCATCTTCCCCGAAATCGATTATGATAAAATCGACAAAATCAGAGGTATGGACATCTGCTTTGTCACTACCGCACAGACAGACGAAGAAGCCAGAGAGCTGCTCACTTTGATGGGTGCTCCCTTTGCGAAATAAGGAGGGATAATTGTGGCCAAAACAGCAATGAAAATCAAGCAGCAGAGAACCCCTAAATACAGTACTCGTGCCTATAACAGGTGCAAAATCTGCGGCAGGCCGCATGCCTATCTTCGCAAGTTTGGCATCTGCCGCATATGCTTCCGAGAGCTTGCCTATAGAGGCGAGATTCCCGGGGTAAAAAAGGCCAGCTGGTAATTGCTAAAAGGAGGTAACGGCTATGCAAATAACAGATTCTATAGCAGATTTGCTCACCAGAATTCGAAATGCGAATTCCGCAAAGCATGATACTGTTGACGTGCCCGCTTCGAACATCAAAAAGGCAATTGCCCGGATTCTTGTCGACGAAGGCTACGTTAAAGGCTATACAATCATAGAAGACAGTAAGCAGGGTATAATCAGAATTACCTTAAAGTACGGTGCAGGCAAAGCTCCTGTGCTCAAGGGCTTAAAGAGAATTTCTAAACCAGGCTTGCGTATTTACACAAATGTTGAGGATATGCCAAAGGTTCTTAAGGGCCTGGGCATTGCAATCCTTTCCACTTCCAAGGGTGTTATGACCGATAAAAAGGCCAGACTTGAGGGTGTGGGCGGAGAAATCCTCGCCTATATTTGGTAAGGAGGTGCCATCAGGATGTCAAGAATTGGCAAAAAGCCAGTTGTTCTGCCCGCAGGGGTAGAGGTTAAGCTCGAGGACGGAGTCTTAACAGTGAAGGGTCCGAAGGGCGCTCTTACACAAAAAATACACCCCAATATTGCAATCAATATTGAAGCAGGTGTGTTAACAGTAACCAGACCAAACGACGAAAAGGAGAACAGAGCTCTTCACGGGCTTACACGCTCCTTGGTTGCCAACATGGTAACAGGCGTAACAGACGGCTTTAAAAAGGAGCTGGATGTTTTGGGCGTTGGTTACAGAGTTCAAAAGCAGGGTAAGGATTTAGTCATGAACCTTGGGTATTCCCATCAGGTTATCATGAGTGAGACTGAGAGCATCTCTATTGAGGTTCCCAGCCCCAACAAAATCGTTATTTCCGGCCCCGATAAGCAAAAGGTTGGTCAGTTCGCAGCAGAGGTTCGCGAAAAGAGACCTCCCGAGCCTTATAAGGGCAAGGGCATAAGATACACCGGAGAGTATGTCCGCCGCAAGGAGGGCAAGGCCGGTAAGTCTAAGAAGTAATTAAAGGAGTGAGAAAGCTATGGTGAATAAGGCTGATAACAACAAAGCCAGACTTAACCGCCACCGCCGTGTACGCGGCAAGATTAAGGGCACCGCAGAGCGTCCCCGCCTTGATGTGTTCCGCTCCAATGCCAATATCTATGCACAGATTATAGACGACGTAAAGGGTGTAACTCTTGCGGCGGCTTCCAGCATAGAAAAGGATTTTGACGGTTACGGCGGCAACAAAGATGCCGCAAAGAAGGTGGGCGAGCTTGTAGCAAAGCGAGCCGCAGCAAAAGGTATAGAAACAGTCGTTTTTGACAGGGGCGGATATATTTATCACGGCCGTGTTAAGGAATTGGCTGAAGGTGCCCGCGAGGGCGGCCTCAAGTTCTAAGATAGGAGGAGAGACGCATGGCTAGAATTGACGCATCAATTTATGATTTGCAGGAAAAGGTTGTTACTATCAACCGTGTTTCCAAAACAGTCAAGGGCGGACGTATCTTCAAATTTGCAGCACTTGTGGTCGTTGGCAACGGTGAAGGAATCGTAGGCTTTGGCATTGGCAAAGCGGGCGAAGTTCCCGACGCTATCCGCAAGGGCATTGAGGATGCCAAGAAGAATCTTATAGAGGTTTCTCTATATAATTCAACTATCCCCCACGAGGTTGTGGGCAAGTTCGGCGCAGGTGAGGTTTTACTTAAGCCCGCCGGACCAGGTACAGGCGTTATAGCAGGCGGCCCAGTTCGTGCCGTTTTGGAGGCTGTGGGAGTTAAGGATATTAGAACCAAGGCTCTGCGCTCCAATAACCCATGTAATGTTGTGCGAGCAACAATTCAGGGCTTGCAAAGCCTGAGCAGCCTTGAGCAGGTTGCCACAAGAAGAGGCAAAACCGCTAAAGAGATTTTAGGTTAAACGGAGGGTGCAGATATGAAAATAACGCTTGTTAAGAGCTTAATCGGCTCTAAGAAAGACCAGATTGCAACCGCCGAATCACTGGGCTTGCGCAAGATAGGCGATTTTACAACAAAACAGCCTGACAATGCGCAAACGCAGGGCAAAATTAAAAAGATAATCCACCTCATCGAGGTAAGCAACGCGTAAGCAAGGAGGTGCGAACACATTATGAAGCTGCATGAATTATCACCCGCTCCCGGCTCGGTTAAAGAGATTAAGCGCATAGGCCGAGGCGCAGGCTCCGGTCAGGGCAAAACCGCTGGCAAGGGTCATAAGGGTCAAAAGGCCCGTGCAGGCCGCGGAATGCGGGTTGGCTTTGAGGGCGGTCAGATGCCCTTACAGCGCAGAATCCCTAAAAGAGGCTTTAACAATATCTTTGCTAAAACCTATGCTCAGGTAAACCTTGGCGCACTGGAGGAGGCCTTTGAAGCGGGTGCTGTTGTAGACACAGAGGCACTTGTAAGCTCCGGCCTGGTTAAAAAGGCTTATGATGGCATTAAGGTTCTGGGCTATGGTGAAATCACTAAAAAGCTGACAGTTAAGGCTAAGGCGTTTTCTGCCTCTGCAAAGCAGAAGATAGAAGCCGCCGGTGGAAAGGCTGAGGTGATATAACTTGTTTCAAACAATAAGGAACGCATGGAAAATCCCTGACGTTAGAAAAAAGGTATTTTACACCCTTTTCATCATTTTCATTTTCCGTTTAGGCTCTGCCGTTCCTGTTCCATTTTTGGACGCAGCGGTTTTGCGTGCCTCCGTTAAGGCGGCAAGCGACGCCCTTGCAAACGGCGGCGGAAATATCCTCAACTACTTTAACACCTTAACAGGCGGCGCATTTGAAAACGCAACCCTGTTTGCAATGGGTGTTACCCCGTACATCAACTCCTCTATCATTATTCAGCTGTTAACAGTGGCAATTCCGCCGCTGGAGAAGCTGGCTAAGGAAGGTGAGGAGGGCCGCAAAAAGCTGGCTCAAATTACAAGATATACCACGGTTATTCTTGGCTTGATTCAGGGTACAGCTTACTTCTTCTATTTAAAGTACAACCATGTCTCTATGCCAGATGGCAGCTCAAAGGTAGCAACCATTTGGAACAACGGCGGCTTTAATGAGTGGTTTGCGGCATTTGTTATAGTGCTCACCTTTACAGCGGGCACAGCACTTATGATGTGGCTGGGCGAGCAAATTAACCAAAGAGGCATAGGCAACGGTATATCTATGCTGTTGTTTGCAGGTATAGTTTCAAGAGGCCCCGACGGCTTTAAGTCTCTTTATACAATGGTAGAGGCTGGCTTGCAGGGCGGAGCAAACACAAAGTATATCTTCTTTGCCATTGCTATTCCCATTATCTTCCTGGCTATTATCGGATTCATTGTATTCATGGATAATGCCGAGAGAAGAATACCCGTGCAGTATGCCAAACGCATGGTAGGCCGCAAGATGTACGGCGGACAGAGCACTCATATACCCATTAAGGTTAATATGAGCGGCGTTATGCCCATCATCTTTGCTTCCTCAATCATCACCATCCCGCAAACTGTTCGTCAGTTTGTTTATCCCAATGGCGGCAAGGGCTTCTGGTATAGCTTCTGGAACGCCTTCCGTTATGACGGATGGTTATATCCCACACTGTTCTTTGTTCTTATTATATTGTTTGCTTATTTCTATGTTACTATTCAGTATAACCCCATAGAGATGGCCAACAATCTGCGCAAAAACAGCGGGGTTATCCCGGGCATTCGTCCCGGTAGGCCCACCACGGAGTTTATCTCTAAGATAATACGCCGAATCACACTTATAGGCGCACTCTTCCTAAGCGTTATTGCCTTGCTGCCGATAGCCTTCGGCTCAATTACAAAAACAGCACTGGGAATAGGCGGCACCTCTATACTGATTCTTGTAGGCGTTGCTCTTGAGACAGTCCGACAGCTTGAATCACAGATGTTAATGAGGCACTACAAGGGCTTCCTTGACTAATTCAAAGCGAAATAAAGGAGTGGATAGTCATGAATATCATACTTCTGGGCGCACCAGGTGCCGGCAAGGGCACACAGGCGGAACGCATTTCTGAAAAGTGGAGCATTCCGCAAATTTCAACAGGCAACATCATTAGAGATGCGCTGAAAAGCGGCTCTGATATAGGCGAGAAGACCAAATACTATATGGATAACGGCCTGCTTGTCCCCGATGAAATCGTTATAGAAATCATCAGGGTGCGGCTGGCGCAGAGTGACTGCGCAGGCGGTTATATATTAGACGGCTTCCCGCGCACTATAGCTCAGGCCGAGGCTCTGGATGCAATGGGCATTGAGATTGACCACGTTATAGACCTTGAGGTTGAAGACGAGGTTATAATCAAACGCCTTTCCGGACGCCGTGTATGCTCCGAATGCGGCGCAACCTACCACATAGTTAACAAAAAACCTGTGGTAGAGGGCGTATGCGATAAATGCGGAGGCACCCTTGTACAGCGCAAGGATGATACTGTAGAAACGATAAACGAGCGTTTAAAGGTTTATCATGCACAAACAGAGCCATTAATTGCCTATTATGAGGCAAAGGGTCTTATTCGCAGAATCCCTGATAAGGGCAGCGTTGAGGCCAATGTTAAGGCTGTGTTTGAGGCGTTGGGGGCAGATGTATGATTCAGCTCAAAACAAGCAAGGAGCTTGAATTAATGCGTGAGGCCTGCATCCTTTCCGCAAGGGCACTGCGCTTAGCCGGTGAAATGGTTGAGCCAGGGGTCACAACGGAGCAAATTGATAAGGCCGTTAGAAAATATATTGAGGGGGCCGGAGCTAAGCCTAGCTTCCTCAATTATGACGGTTATCCCGGCAGCGCATGTATATCAATAAACGATACAGTTATCCATGGCATACCAGACAAAAAAACCGTACTCAAGGCGGGAGATATAGTCAGCGTAGACGTTGGAGCCTACTTAAAAGGCTATCACGGAGACAACGCTGCAACCTTCCCCTGCGGGCAGATTTCGCCCGAAGCACAGGCCTTGCTCACGGCCACACAGGAATCTCTTTATGAGGGAATCAAGGCGGCCAGAGAGGGCGGACGCATAGGCGATATAGGCAGTGCGGTGCAAAGGTATGTTGAAGAACGCGGCTACTCGGTGGTACGCAGGTACGTCGGCCACGGAGTGGGTGCGGACTTACATGAAGACCCAAGCGTCCCAAATTTTGGAACATCGGGCAGAGGCATACGCTTGGTTAAGGGTATGACGCTGGCAATCGAACCCATGATTAACGCAGGCAAGGCAGGGGTTAAGGAGCTTCCTGACGGCTGGACTGTTAAAACAATAGACGGCAGTCTCTCGGCACATTTTGAGCACACAATTGCAATAACCTCAGAAGGCCCTGTTATCATGACAAGGCCAGATTGAGAAAGGGTGTTCAATTATGGCAGAGATTAAAAAGGGAAGCATAGTTCTTGCCAAAGCAGGCAGAGATAAAAATGCGTTTTTCGCAGTGCTGGAAGTAGGGGAGCGTGAGCTCCTGCTGGCAGACGGCAAGCGGAGACCGATAGAGCGGCCGAAGAAGAAGAACACGGTTCACGTGGCGGCCACAAGCAATGTGCTTGGAGCAGAGGCTCTAAACACCAACAGGAGCTTGAGGCGTGCTATAAATGAACTCACGGCTAGTGGGGCTAAGGCTGAATAATTGGAACAGATTTTCAATTTTAAGCATTCCCCGTAACATCTGATTGGGGGTTATAAACTTTGTCAAAAGAAGATGTAATCGAAATTGAGGGTATAGTGGAAGAGGCTTTGCCTAACGCCACATTTAAGGTTAAGCTGCCCAATGGGCACCAAATATTGGCACACATCTCCGGTAAGCTGCGCATGAACTTCATACGCATACTCCCGGGGGATAAGGTAACGGTTGAAATGTCGCCCTACGACCTCTCTAAGGGTCGTATAACATGGCGTTCAAAATAACCATCCTTTTGAATAATTTAGGAGGTATTTACAGAAATGAAAGTCAGGCCTTCTGTTAAAAAGATTTGCGAAAAGTGCAAAATCATCAAGCGCAAGGGGCGCATTATGGTTATATGCGAAAACCCCAAGCACAAACAGCGTCAGGGTTAATGACAAGAAAATTCATGGAGGTGCATTAGACTATGGCTCGTATAGCCGGTGTTGACCTGCCCAGAGACAAAAGGGTTGAAATAGGACTCACATATATCTTTGGCATAGGTCGTAAGTCTGCAAGTGATATTTTAGCAGCCACAGGCGTTAGTCCCGATACTCGAGTTAGAGATTTATCGGAGGATGATGTTGCAAAGCTGAGAGATATTATAGACAGTAATTATACGGTGGAGGGAGACCTTCGCCGAAATGTAGCGTTAGATATTAAGAGATTAATCGAAATTCAGTGCTACAGGGGCGTTCGCCACAGAAAGGGCTTGCCTGTGCGTGGCCAGCGTTCAAAAACAAACGCCCGCACAAGAAAAGGTCCTAAAAAGACTATCGCCAACAAGAAGAAGTAAAGTTTTGAAAGAAAGGAAAGTGTCGTTGCAGGCGCATACCTAAGGCTTTTAAAGCTGTTGGTGTGCGGGCCTTCCGACACATGGTGTCAAAAATGGCAAAACAGACCGGTAAAAAAACCACTGTTACCCGCAGACGCCGTGAGCGTAAGAATATAGAAGCGGGTGCCGCTCACATCCAGTCCACCTTTAACAACACTATCGTCAC
Source organism: Oscillospiraceae bacterium (assembly GCA_031269595.1). Lineage (GTDB taxonomy): Bacteria > Bacillota > Clostridia > Oscillospirales > Acutalibacteraceae > JAISYX01. The sequence continues at coordinate 19,849 of JAISYX010000045.1, read as the reverse complement.
GATAACAGACGTTCAAGGCAACGCTATCTCGTGGGCAAGTGCAGGTGAATTGGGTTTTAGGGGCTCCAGAAAATCCACGCCCTTTGCGGCTCAGTCTGCTGCCGAAACGGCTGCAAAGGCTGCCATGGAGCATGGAATGAAGACGGTAAAGGTTTTTGTTAAGGGCCCTGGCTCCGGCAGAGAGGCCGCAATTCGTGCGCTTCAAACAACAGGCCTTGAGGTAACTTTAATTAAGGACGTTACCCCTATTCCACATAACGGATGCCGTCCGCCTAAAAGGCGTCGTGTTTAATTTTAAACTAGGAGGTGCAATCAATAGATGGCTAGATATACAGGTGCTGTATGCAGACTTTGCCGCCGTGAGGGGCAAAAGCTCTTCTTAAAAGGAGACCGCTGCTATACAGATAAATGTGCGATTAACCGCAGAGCTTATGCCCCGGGCCAGCATGGTCAGGGACGCAAAAAGGCCTCTGAGTATGGAGTTCAGCTCCGTGCAAAGCAAATGACAAGACGCTATTACGGCGTGTTAGAGAGTCAGTTTGCCAAGTATTATGAGATGGCTACCCGCAAACAGGGTATTACAGGCGAAAACCTGCTTAGAATACTTGAAAGCCGCTTGGATAACGTGGTTTACCGCCTTGGCTGGGCTTCCTCCAGAGCAGAGGCAAGACAGCTTGTTGTGCACGGTCACTTTAACGTTAATGGCAGACGTGTTAACATACCCTCATATCTCACAAAAATAAGCGAGGTTGTTTCTATCCGCCCAAAGAGCAAGGAGAGCGCAAAGTTCCAGGCTATTCTGGAAAATACCGCAAGACCTGTTGTTAAGTGGTTGGATCGTGACACAGAAAAGCTTGAGGGCAAGGTTATTGCTTTGCCTGAGCGTGAGGACATAGACCTGGATGTTCAGGAGACACTCATAGTCGAGTTGTATTCTAAATAAAGCATCATAGGATGTTAATGTACCGGAAGAAATATTTTTCAGGCAGGTTAATAATTAATCTGTCATGAGTTACAAGGAGGGTTTTGATTGATAGAGATTGAGAAGCCCAGAATAGAAACTGTTGAGCTTTCACAAGAAGGTACCTTCGGCAAATTTGTGGTTGAACCGCTGGAGCCTGGTTATGGCACCACCTTGGGGAATTCCCTCAGGCGTGTTCTGCTCAATTCTCTCCCGGGTGTTGCAGCCAGTTCTATTAAGGTAGAGGGCGTGCTTCACGAGTTTTCGACCATTCCCGGGGTTAAAGAGGATGTAGCCGAAATTATCTTAAACATCAAAAATCTTATTTGCCGTTTGCACGGCGATGAGGAAAAGGTTGTTTATATAGAGGCAGCGGGCGAAGGCGAGGTTGTTGCCGGTTCCATTAAAAAGGACAGTGAGGTTGAAATCCTTAATCCGGAGCTGCACATAGCCACCCTTGCAGAGGATGCCAAGCTTAATATGGAAATCACCCTGGAAAGGGGCAGAGGCTATGTTCCGGGCGAACGCAGCCGTGCAGGGCATAATCAGGATATTATAGGCCTGCTGCCCGTGGATTCCATCTTCACACCTGTTGTTAAGGTAAACTATACAGTTGAAAACACACGTGTTGGCAACATAACAAACTTTGATAAGTTAACCTTAGAGGTTGAAACCAATGGGGTTATAGGCGCACAGGAGGCTGTTTCGCTCTCGGCTAAGGTATTAACCGAGCACCTTAACCTGTTTGTTGACCTTTCTGATAAGGGTCAGGGAGCAGAGATTATGGTAGAGACTGCTTCAAAGGGCAGAGAAAAGGTTTTGGAGATGACCATAGAGGAGTTAGACCTCTCGGTTCGTTCCTTTAACTGCCTCAAGCGTGCCGGCATTAACACGGTGGAGGATTTAACAAACCGCACTGAAGAGGATATGATGAAGGTGCGCAACCTTGGCCGCAAGAGCCTTGAAGAGGTTGTTAACAAGCTTATAGCACTGGGTTATAACCTTAGAAAAGAAGACGAATAATAATTCTAGTAAGCAAGGAGTGAGATTAGATGTCCGGAAAAAGAAAGCTAGGCAGGGCAACCTCGGCCAGATTGGCTATGCTGCGTGGGCTTGTTACATTTTTGCTTGAAAACGGCAGAATAGAAACAACCGTAACACGGGCAAAGGAGGTTCGTTCTATTGCCGAAAAGCTTATTACAATAGCAAAGACAGATACACTCGCTAATAAGAGATATGTATTCTCCTTTATAACCAAGGAGGACGTGTCCTCTAAGTTATTTAAAGAAATTGCGCCTAAGTATGAGGGACGTAACGGCGGATATACCCGCATTATAAAAATCGGCCCCAGAAGAGGCGACGCCGCCGAAATGGCGATTATTGAGTTGGTCTGAGCATTTTAAAATTAATCGGCCGCCCTGTTTTTATGGGCGGCCGATTGTTGTTTTATCTGAGCTCTTATCATCGGTAATCTCAAGAATATAATCTGCGCTTGTTTTATGAAATCGAGCCAGCGCAATTAATATGTCTGTGGGAATATCACGCTGACCAAGCTCATAATTGCTGTAAACCTGCTGTGAGCAGGAGAGTATTTTTGCCATTTGGCTCTGTGTTAAATCTGCATCTTCCCTTAAGTCTCGTATACGACGGTACATTTTACATCACCCAAATAAATTGTACACTACTGCATTTTGAGGTATTGACAAATACTGCAATTTGCGGTATACTGAGAAAAATGTGAAAGGAAGTCTGCAATATGTCGAATTATTTAAAGGGTGACGTCACTATAATTATGCCAGCCAAAGAGGAGACCACAAAAGAGCCGCCCAGTCCCGTTTCGGAAGCTCCAAAGGATTACAAGACCGACCCTAATGACCCCGGTGTTCTGATTGAATACACAGGGAACAAGCGTGTCTTTGATATGCCTGATGAAATTACGGCAATAAGCACAGGGGTTTTCTTTAACCACAAAGAGCTTCAGGTAGTGCATTTCAGCAAAAATTCCAAGATAAGCTATATCGGTGACTTCGCATTTGCAAATACAGGCATTTACAAATTAGAGTGGGAGTTACCGCAGAACAATGTTTATATTGGCAAATCGGCTTTTACTCGTTGCGAAAATTTAAAACAGATTGAAATTTCAGGCAAAAGCTTTAAATTTGACGATGGAGCTTTTGCTTACAACAATCAGCTGGAAGAGACAACCATTCGGCTTGTTGTTGATGAAAATAAGATTTACAATCAGGGGGGCATACAAAAAGTTGTAGAAGGTTTGTTGAATATGGGCAGAGGCGTATTTAACTGGTGTAAAAAACATAAAAAGTTCCTGATTACGTTGGTTTCTGTTGCAACTGGTGTTATTTTGAATCTAACATTAGGTGCATATATGGGTGTGTTTGTTTCCTCAGTATTGCCATTTTTACCTCCCGAGGCTGTCAGAATTTTACAAGAGATATTCAACGAAGCTGTTGGACAAGCTCGAGATAGCTTATGTGAAAAAGCTGTTGATATTATATTCCATGGGACTCCATTAGAGGGTACAAGGCCTAAAGAAACTAAAGAAGGTGCTGTATTCCAGGCAGGCAATTACTTTAAATATAAGCTCTGCCCCGCTTGCGGTGCAAAGCTAAAGCGTAAAAAGCTGCAAAAAAGGCAGCGCAAGCTTAAGCTCGCAGAGCCTCTCCCCGCATTAAAATACTGTCCCGCATAAACAATAAAGGCCGCAAACGGAGATTCACACCGGTTGCGGCACTTTTTTAATAATTTACAGCATATCACTTGAATAAATTTAAGAAATGTAATACAATTAAATGTCTCTATGTGTCCTTATCATGACACGTTTTTTAGAGATACCCAATTATAAATCAGGTCAGGAGGGCATTGCATTGTTCGCTAAACTTATGAGTATGGGTCTTTATGGCATTAACGCCTTTCCTGTTGAGGTAGAGGTTGACATTTCCCAGGGTATGCCCATGTACGAGACAGTGGGTCTGCCCGATACAGCCGTTAAGGAATCCCGTGACAGGGTGCGTGCGGCCATTAAAAACTGCGGCTACGACTTCCCCGTTAACCGCATAACGGTCAACCTTGCCCCTGCTGATATACGCAAGGTGGGCTCAATTTATGATTTGCCCGTGCTCATGGCTATCCTTTCGGCTCATAGGCAGATTACGCCCCCGCCGCAGAGCTGTGCCTTTATAGGCGAGCTCTCCCTTGACGGCAGGGTCAGGAAGGTGGACGGCGTGCTCCCCATGACCATTGAGGCAAAGGATATAGGCCTTAAAACCATCTTCATACCCGCAGAGAATGCCCCTGAGGCCTCTGTGGTTGAGGGCATAGAGGTTATCCCCGTTAAAACTGTAGATGAGCTTATTCTGCACACAAGCGGGGAACGGCTAATCCCAGCCGCTAAGCCGGATACATACTTTACACAGACAGGGGAGCTACTCCCCGACTTTGCCGAGGTAAGAGGCCAGAAGGAGGCAAAGCGTGCGCTTGAGGTTGCAACCGCAGGCGGACACAATGTCCTGCTTATAGGGCCGCCGGGCTCAGGCAAGAGTATGCTGGCCAAGCGCATACCCTCTATACTCCCAGATTTAAGCTTTGAAGAGAGCATAGAGACCACCAAAATACACTCCATAGCGGGGGTTTTGCCCTCAGGAGTGCCCCTTATAAGCAAGCCGCCCTTCCGCTCACCTCACCATAACGCCTCACCCACTTCAATTTCAGGTGGAGGAACTGTGCCAAGGCCAGGGGAAATCTCACTCTCACATAACGGCGTGCTCTTTTTAGATGAGCTGCCGGAGTTTAGCAAATACGCCATGGAAATACTGCGCCAGCCGTTGGAGGATGGGCAGATAACCATATCCAGAGCGGCGGGGCGCATTACATATCCCTGCTCGGTTATGCTTGTGGCCGCTATGAACCCCTGCAAATGCGGCTTCTTCGGGCACCCAACAAAGGCATGCAGCTGCTCCAAAAACGCAGTGAGCCAGTATCTCTCCAGAATATCCGGCCCTCTGCTGGATAGGCTGGATATACATATAGAGGTGCCGCCTGTGGATTATGCAAGCCTCTCACGCAAGCAGGATTCTGAGCCCTCAGCAGAGATTAGAAAGCGTGTAACAAGGGTGCGGCAAATACAGCAGGAGCGGTTCAAGGGCACGGGCATAGCCTGCAACGCCAGAATCACGCCCGCCTTAATACGCACAGTCTGTGAGATGACAGAGGATGCGGCAAAGCTGTTAAACACAGCCTTTGACACCCTTGGCCTCTCCGGCCGTGCCTTTGACAGGATATTGAAGGTAGCCCGCACCATAGCCGACTTAGAGGGTGAAGAGAAGCTTGCAAGCTCGCATATAGCCGAGGCTATACAGTACCGCAGCTTGGACAGAAAATACTGGAGCTAATGAGTGCGGGAACAATTTAATTAATTTCCATTGATTATATGCCAAAAGTATGATATACTAATCTGGCGTAAAAACTTAAAAAAATACAAATTCCGACTTTTGAACGAGGATGGTATTATCATTATGAATATAAGTAGGCATATCAAGCTTGATGCAGGGAACTTTCTTTCAAAATCTCTGCGAAAAAACCCTGTTTTGCAGGTGCTGCTGCTCCTTTACTCCCTTTTGTGGGGGGCGGGAATGCTTATTAAGGGCTTAAGCAAGCCCTTAAGCACAGCGGCAAATCAAGAGCTTAAATACATACTAATAGCAAGCGGAGTAACAGCTCTGCTTTTTGGTGCTTCTGTGCTTGTGATATACGCAGCAATGAGCAAAAAGCGATATTCCGGCATTTGGCGCATATTTGTGCACATTTCGCTGTTTGCCTCCATGGCACTGGATTTTGGCTGCTTCTTTTTATTGCTGTACAAGGCACTTTACACAGGCAAGGTTCAGCCCTCTAACCTTATTTTAACGCTGTTCTTTTATGCTCTGGTTCTTTTCTGCCTTACAAGGCTTGCGGCCTGCGGGCTTATTATGACCTTTCTGCGCAGCAACACTATACGCAGCAAAAGTGAGGGTCTGCTCAAGCTCTTCACTGCGCCCGGGATTCTCTCTTGTCTGTTTCTTGCAATAACCTTTGTTATTGCCGCAATCAAGGGCATTACTACCCCTGATTTTATATTGACAAGGGACCTCTCCGGCTGGCTTTCGCTGGGTGCGGCCTCCCTTGTTTTTACGGGCTTCTGGCTGCTGTGCATTAAAATAAGCGGCAGAATAGCCCGTATATTTGCCGAGATTGAAGAGGCTATCTCCGAGCTGCCTCAGGCCGAGGCACAGCCTGCGCCCACTGTTGCGGCCTCTGCGGCCGTTGCATTTAGAGAGATTCAGGATGAGGACGGCTGGGGTGATATTTCTGAAAATGCCGTGCTTGAGGAGGATAAGCCAGAAAAGCAGCGTCACACCTCCTCTCAAGAGGATTTGGCGGAGTTTGTCAAGGGCAGCCCCGAGGCAGTGGGACACTCTGCGGGCAAGCTGAGCCTGTATTTAAGCGCATATGCTGTTCTGTTTTTTGGCAGTTTAAAATATTTCTTTGCAATGCTGGGGCTTAAAATCAACTTTGCAGGCAGAACTCCCAAGGCAAGACTGCAAAAGGTTAAGGATGTCCGCCAAAGCTCAATAGACCGTTACAACGAGCTTAAAGCTCGTGCAAAGGGCATAGAGGTGCATATCTCCGCTGCTGATGACGAGGAGGAAGAGCCGGAGGAATCTATTGAAGAAGACGAGGAAATCCAGGAGCAGGCAGAGCCTGCAACAGGCGAATGGGAGATTCAAACCGAGAAGGAAAGGCAAGAGCCAAACGAAAGAGCACCCTTCCTGCTGGATATTATAGAGTATGAAAGTGCAGAGGATGAAGAGGAAGAACCGGTATTTGAGCCTGATGCAGAGGACGAATACGAGGAACCAATAGAGGATGAGCCTGAGGAGAAGCCGGAGGAAGAGACTGAGCTTGAACCGCAGGAAGAGCTTGAGCCAGAGAAGCCGGCGGAGGAGCTGGAGCTGGAAATCCCAGAGCCTGACGAGCCAACGGTTGAGCTGTATGTCCCCATAGAGGAAGCCGCTCAAACTGAGGAGCTGCCCATTGTAACAGGCACTCCCTACCCCATAGCGCAAAATGAAAATGAGCCGGAAGCCGAGGCAGAGGAAGAAACAGAGGCCGAGGCCGAGGAATCCGAGAGTGTAGACATAGCAGAGATTGACGAGCCAACGGAGGAAATCAAGCTACCCGAACCGGAGCTTGCAGAGGAAGCAGCACAGGAGGAAGAGTCTGAGGCCGACGCTCCCGTTGAGGAGGAGGCCGAAGATCCGGAAGCAGAGGAGCTTCAGTTCCCCGAAGAGCCTGAGCTTATAGACCTGAATGCATTTGTAACACCCAAAAAGACCCTGCGTTTTGGCGATTATGATAATGAAGAAGTCTTTGACAATGAGCCTGAGGAAGAAATTGAGGATGATGGCGGCATAGATTGGGAGCCTGCTCCCGCCCCGCCGCCGGAGCCGGAGTTAGAGCTACCGCCTAAGCCGGAGCTAGAGATAGAGATAGAGCCAGAACCTCAGCTGCAACCTAAGCCGGAGCTAGAGTTAGAGTTAGAACCAGAGCCCAAGCCCAAGCCCAAGCCGCAGGCTAAACCTAAAACTAAGCCTGTGCGCGGCCCTGTGGCCAATCAGGGGCAGCAGGAGGGCTTTGTAGACCTTAACGCTATGGTAGAGGTCAAAAAGACTAAACGCATCCGCTTTGAGGATGAGGATTAAGAAATCGGCATTAATTGAGCAGATCTAAAAATCTGTTTGGGCAGACCTATGTGTCTGCCCAAAGACAGGCACTTTATGATGATCAGGGCAGACACATAGGTCTGCCCCTACAAACAAGTTGGCAAACAGAAGCTCTTAATTATTTGTTAACACACAATTCGCACAAAGTTTACACAAGGTGGACATAATAACTTTGTTGTATATTACTGCTTGCATATTTAAGTTAACTGCTGTATAATAAATGCAGTTGCTAAAAATAGCAAAGAAATAACAAAAATATACACTACAAAAGGAGAAATATTATGTTTACACCCTTAAAAAAGTATCTTGTGTTCAAGGGTCGTGCCAGAAGGTCAGAATATTGGCTGTGGCTGCTGTTTGTCTTCATTGTCACTGCTGTCATTGGCTTGGTTCTTAACTGGATTAACCCAATTGACTTTACAACCAACCCGCCCACAGTTCCGGCTATCAATTCAACAATTTTAGGCCTGCTTCATCTGTTCTTCTTCTTACCAAGCTGGGGCGTTACTGTTCGCCGTTTGCACGATACCAATCGCAGCGGTTGGTGGCTATTAATTGGCCTTATCCCATTAATAGGCGAAATTTGGCTGTTTATTCTGTATATTCTTAGCGGAACAAAGGGCGAAAATAAATACGGCCCAGACCCAAAAGCACAGTAAAAACAACATGTTAAATGAGATAAGGGCAGGAAATGATCTTGCCCTTATTTTTTGTTGGAATATTTCCCAAAAACTTATTGACGGAATCAACGCTGTAGAGTATAATTAAAGATGAATTTTAACTTGATTTTTGAGTGTTTTGACTATATGCTTAAAATAATGCAAAAATACTCTTGTCAAGGTTAATTTTGGGGGGAAGAGAAGGATGAAAAAGGTTCTGCGTGTATCACTGATATTTTCAATTGTTTTAGCTATTTTACTGGCATCCTCCTGTACACTGCGTACGCAGCTTAGCATAGACCAGAGCTTTAAAGGGCAGCGGCTCATGGTGCTCACCGTTACAGAGGATGAATATAAAAAGCTAACGCTGGGGGATTCTATAACAGATATAGACTCCTTTAAAACCATGCTAAGCAAGGAGTGCCCCGAGAGCATACAGGTAGAGAGCGTTGCGGCCGTTGCAGGCGGCTATGCAATCAACTTTGTTATACCATTTACTTCAATCGAGGATTACCGCAGCAAGGTAAGCGGCATTTTAGGCCGTGAGCCAAGCATAGAATATAAAACCGACAGCAACCTGTTTTATCCCCGCTATATTTTAAAAGAGGATTTTACCTCTGCCGAGCTGCTTGCATGGGGTAGTAAAAAGCTTGTAGAGAGCGGCGCAATTTCAGAGGCTAACATCACAGACGCTGTGCAGACAGAGGCTTCACTTAAGCTGGGGGAGGATATACACAAGACAGAGAATCCCGCAAAGCCCTTGGACATAGATGTAATTAATGCAAACGAGATTTACAGCATTACAATAAACACCACCATAATAAACCAGGAGCAGTATCAGCGTTCGGTTGGCTATAATATCCCCATTACCACAGTTAATAAGCTGGGGGCAGATAAGATTTTGGAGTTTGTAAAATCCTTTGCACCCGACGGCAGCACAACAGAGTGGGAGCCTGATGTTGTATACGAGCGCAGCCGCCAGTTTAAGGTTATAAAAATAAGCTTTGCAGCGGACATTAAGGAGCTTGGCCGCAAAACTGGCGCAGCTCTCAATCAAAACGCAATAATTTCATATTATTCCCCTGAGGTTGCACAAACCGACGAGTTCCGCACGTCTGGGCAGTTAAGCGAGAGCTTCCTGTTTACAGAGTGGCCAATGAACAAGGATAGGAGCTCGCAGGTCAAGCTGATTTACACAACAGCCAACGGCACCAAGTTTACAGAGGCTCAGGGCGGCACTATCAGTGCAGACGGCAAAACAGTTTTATTTGAAAAGGCTGGAGCAACTGAATTAGATGTAAGCCTTAAAACCTACGGCGAGTATAAGCTTAAGGATATATCTCTCAAGGTGGTGCAAAAGGGTGCAGATGAGTTTACCAAAACCGCTGTTTTTACCTTTGATGACGTGGATACAGACAGCGGTGCGAATCATCTGAAGTCCAGACTGCTGCTTAACACAGAGGAGGCCGTGGAATACAGCATAAGCAAGGATATGAACGGATATTCCCAGCTTGCTGTCTCAGCCTCCGGTTCAGCTGATGAGGTTGACAAGGCTCTACATGAGGTTTTTGTGGATAAGAACAGCTTTAATGTTTATACAAAAAAGTCCATCTTCCTTAAAAACAGCACTGTCATTGCAGATAATGTTGATTTTACAAGGATATTCAAAAAGTCCGGTTACACAGGCTCTGTGCTCTATTCCTTTGTGCCTGTCTCCGGTGAGGACGTAAGCGGAGTTACATTAAAATCTGCAAGCGGCGGGGTTTTGCAAAAGCTGGGTGCAGGCAAAAAGAGCAAAGAAATCAACCTAAGCACCACAGAAGCTGCCTTTACCGTTGATTACACAGCCAAAACCACCAACTGGATATTTGTGCTGGTTCTCATAGGAATAGGCGTACTGCTTATACTAATAGCGGCTCTGTATATCTTTATAAAGGTAAAGCAGAGCAAGAACCCCGATAAGCCACCCAAGAAAAAAAAAGAGAAAACGCCCAAGAAGCCTAAGCCCGAACCTGCTGTAAAGAGCAGCGTGGAAGCAGAAGATAACAGGTCATACACAAATGAGGTAACACCAATGAAAAGCAGCAAATCAAGCACGGTTTTAGTGCCTTATGATGAGAATGCCATAGTAGTTGAAGCCGAATATGACGACGGCCTAAACGAGGTTGGGGATGAATCTGAGGGCTCGTGGCTTTTTGTTAACACAATAAGAGCACTTAGCATTTTCTCGTTTATCTTGTTCCTTTGCCCCTTGGCTAAGCTCACCTTTGAGCGCATAATACTTGATAAAAATGTTAACATCTCCGGCTGGAAGCTATTTTTCGGCAGCAAAATCAACATGATAATAGGCGGCAGTCTTAGCTTTAACGGGGATGCAAAATCTGCACTGCTTTTTGCAATTCCTGCGCTTATTCTGCTTATTTTAGCCCTGCGCAAGTATATAACTCCTATAATGGCCTATATATTTACAGGGGTTTTGGCACTCTCACAGCTTATCTATTTAATATCTGTGCCGGCCTATATTAAATCGCTGGTTTCGGGTCTTTCTGAGAGCGGCAGCAGCAAGAAGATAACCTATGATATGAGCTGGGGCTTTTATCTCTCAGAGCTTATATTTTTGCTTATAGCAGCAGGAGTTATTCTTGTGCTGTTCCTTGAGTTCGGCAGATTAAAAAGGGTGCGTGAGGCACAGCATACCCCCAAGGCAGAGCCTGCGCCCGTTCAGCCCGAGCCTGCGCCTGTATATGAAGCAGAGGAGGACACAGACACAAGCTACAGTGAAGAGGCCTACAGCCAACACACAGAGCCTGAACCCTTCTTTATGCAGCCGGAAGCCACTGATGAGCCTAACCCGCTACTGCTGTTTGCGGCAGACGGAGAGGCCATAGCTGAGGAGCATTTTAGAGCTAAGGATAGGGAAGAGAAGCCCGTGTTTGAGGCACTTGAACCCGAGCCAGAGCCTACGCTCAAGCCTGAAATCACGGCTGAGCCTGCAATTGAGGATATAATTCTGCCTCTGTTTTTGCAGGAGGAAGTGACTGCGGAAGCTGCACCCGCCCAAGCTGCACCCATACAGGAGCAGCCCGCAAAGCCAAAAAGAAGGCTGCTTCTGCCCTCTCAAGAGGATTTTGACGAGAACAGCGGATATTGATTGTACACCCATATTTACTAAATTGCTTTGTAGGGGCAGACCGGTGTGTCTGCCACAAGACAGGCATTTTACGATAATCAGGGCAGACACGCAGGTCTGCCCCTACAGATTATTATTTACAAGCTGAAAGGATTTTTACCCACATGAAATTTAAAAAGTTAACCCATGCAATTTTGTCAATAACCCTGCTTGCCTCCCTGCTAATTGGCTGCACACCCAGCCCAAGCAGTGCCGAGGATGCAGTAAATCAATTTACAAAATACTATAAAAAGGGCAGCTATCGCAGTGCCTTTGAATATGTGGCCGATAATGACGGCTTTGCCTTTGACGAGAGAAGCGAATCTGAAACAAAAAAGATAGTAGACGCTGTGGCCTCTACTATAACAGTTAAGGTAACGGGCAGTAACGGCAGCGATAATCCCTATGGCGTTAAAGCTACGGTTACAAGCGTAGATGTGCGTCAGGTGTACGAACAGGCTCTTAAGAATGTTATGAAGGATATTTCCGGTCAGGTGCTGGGCGGCACAAAAACAATGACAGAGGCAGAGCTTGAAAAGTCTATCAACAAGGCTGTTGTAGACGGAATTAAGTCCGTGGGTGCTCCTACAATTGAAACACAGGCTGTGTTTAAGCTGGAAAAGCGGGATAACCGCTGGTGCATAATAATGGACGACCTCACGGTCAACATAATAACAGGCTATATGTTAGATGCAAATGATAACTTTAAAACCGAGCTTTTTGGCCGAGATGTGGCCTCAGGCGCAACAGATGGTCCTGTAGTGGTAGAGCCTCAAAAGCCAAAAGAGGAAGGCACAGAGGATTATTCTGAGAGCAGCAAGCAAGCATAAAAAAACAGGGGCGGATTTTAAAATCCGCCCCTTTAGGTATAAGTCGCTTAGAACTTAGCCAGCTTTTTAATACGCTTAACAGCAGGAAAGGCTATTACTCCCAAAATCACACCGGCCAAGCCCTGCAACAGGTTAAAGGTAACACTGGCAATAGCTACAGGCCAACCGTATAAAAAGCCCTCAAACACCAAATATCCCGCCACCATAATCAGCTCGGCTGTAATAAAGGCGAGCAATGCAGGCAGGATTTTTTCCGATTTGCGAATTATCAGCCATGCAAGCAGAGCCATCAGACCTTTAATTATAAAGGTTGCGGGGGCATAAACGGCATATCCCAGCAGCAAATCGCTTATAAGCGAGCCCACGGCCGCCGCAGGTATGGCATATGGGCCTATAAGCAGCACCGCAATTAGTATAAAGCCATCGCCAAGGTTTACATATCCGCTGCCGCCGGGCAGTGGGAATTGGAAGAAATAGGTTGCCACAAAAATCAATGCGGCAAACACGCCGGAGAGAGTTAACTTTAAGGCCTTGCTTTGTTTCATTATGTACCTCCTGAGTATGTTATATAGGAATTGTAGCACTTTAGAGAGGTAAAGTCAATACACACGTTCTAAAATCACATGCCAAACCATGAATGTACAAAGCGCACAAAAAATGTAGGGGATGATGTCCACATCATCCCGTGAACACCTGCGGATTTATTGAAAACGGGACGATGTGGACATCGTCCCCTACAAAACAATTTTGTACAAAATAACATTCATGCGTTTGGCGTGTCTAAAAATCAAAGGAGAAAGCCATGCAACTGCTTCTACACACCTGCTGCGCCCCCTGCTCATTAAAATGCATACAGAGCCTTCAAGAGGAGGGCATAGAGCCAACTCTGTTTTGGTTTAACCCCAATATACAACCATATACAGAGTTTAAAATGCGCAAGAATACGCTGGTTCAGTTTGCGAAGGATGCAAATTTGCAGCTTGTTATAGATAAGAGCTACGATGTAAAAGCCTTTGTTGATGCGGTTTACAAGGATTTTGCAAACCGCTGCCGCTATTGCTATCAAATGCGCATGGAGGCGGTCGCTAAGTATGCCGTTCAAAACGGATACCAGAGCTTTAGCTCCACCCTGTTTATCAGCCCATATCAAAACCACGAGCTAATGCGTGCAGAGGCTCAGGCCGCAGCAGAGAAACACGGCTCAGCTTTTTTATACAGGGATTTCCGCCCGCTTTTCAGGGAAGGACAAGCGGCGGCAAGGGAATCAGGCCTATATATGCAAAAGTATTGCGGCTGCATTTTTAGCGAGCAGGAGAGATACTTAAAAAGTTGACAGTTGAAAATTAAAAGTTGAAAATTTTTAAAAAAGGCGAGTATAATAAAAACAGAGGAAACCAGTTAGAAATAGCGGTTGTCCTAGTGCAAACGAAAATAAATCCCGTCTGTTATGCTACAACAGGCGGGATTAGTCCTTTTTGTTCTGATTATTATCATGATGATACTTAATCAACAAAACTAATATCACGATAAGAGCAATCAAATACTCCATCCTATATCACCCCCTTTACAAGGGAAGTGACCAACTAGAGGCTAGAGGCCAGAGGCTAGAAGCTAGAGCGTTGTTAAAATTCAAGGGAAATCTACACATTTAAACAATTTTGCAGATTGTAAATTTGTTTAAAAAGGTATTGATTTTTTGCAAGAATGAGCGTATAATAAAAGTAGAGGAAACCAGTTAGAAATAACGGTTGCCCGGAATTACGAATTAACTATCTAACCCGTCTGTCCAGAACACAGGCGGGTTAACTCTTTATCGCTTGATTATTGCAATCAAAACAACAATTAAAGTTATTATGACAGCATACATTGTTATGTATTCCATCATATCACCCCCTTTACAAGGGAAGTGACAACCGCCATCGCTATATACTGATTTCCTCTGTCGGGATTTCTCCCTATTGCTAATTATAGCATAGGCTGTGATAGAATTCAAGGAAAAATCAGCACTCAGCTTGCATATTTTAACAATTTCTGCAAATACTGTATAAAAACAGAAGGAGGCAGAAAATGCAAGATAAACCATTTATCGGAATAGGCAGCAACCCTCATGGCAAGGATTTGCCCCTTGGCTTTGGTATGCAGCTGGCACAGGAGGCCGAGGCCATGAATACCTACACCTCTTTAGCACAGCCCAAGCGTGATAGGATTGTTGATTATATCCAGAGCTGCACATCAGGCGATGATTCCAAAAGAAGGATTAGCACTGTAATAGAAGGCCTAAAAAACGGACAAACAGAGTTCTAATTGAAGCACCCGCCTTTGTAGGGGCAGACCTATGTGCCTGCCCTATTTTATGGTAACAGGGGCAGACACACAGGTCTGCCCCTACAATTCTAGCTTCTGGCAGCTAACTTTTTGCACAAAAAAAATCATACGAATATGTCAAGACCTACAAAGTTGCTTTTAAATAAAGAAAAGGTATTGCATAAATCGCCAAAGGGTTTATAATTAAATTGTGGATGTAAATATAGGCCTTTGTGCTATGTTTTAAGTGATGGGAACTACAGGTTCCTGATTTCTGTGCGCAATTTTGTGTGCGGGGTCGGGTTCTTGTTATTTGGCGGCATTTTGGCTATTTATTTGCAGTATATGCACAAAATTTGAAAGTGGGGTTTTTTTCTATGGCAATATCCAAACGCATTCTATCTGTCCTTATGGCAATGATTATGCTTTTCTCTGTGTTTACAATTTTAGGCACGGCGACAGCAGCCTCGGCGGCTAACCCTCCAGGCACATCAAAGCGTACGGTGGGCTATCTCCCTTGGTGGCGCAACACAGACGCAAGCAGCCTTGATTATGCAAAGCTGGATTATGTAATTATAGCCTTTCTGCGCTACACCGGAAGCGGCTGGGATTTTGGCAGCAATGGCGGCTGGTCAGATGCAGAGCTGCAAGCTATCGTTACTCAGGCTCACGCCGCAGGCACAAAGGTGTTTATCTCTGTTGGCGGCGGAGACGGCGGATTTACACAGACCTCACTGCCCTTCTGGTATGAGAACAGCCGTGAATACCTCGCCAACTGCATTTTAGAGGTAGTGGACAAGTTCGGCTTTGACGGCGTTGATATGGACGCCGAGACAGACGACATAAAGTTTTGGCAGGGCTATAATGAATTTATAAGCCTGCTTAGAATAGGCATAGATGCAAGAGGCCTTGAGCTCTCTATGGCGGTGCACACCTGGTTTACCGACCTTATTGCAAACGAGGCCGCACTGTATGAAAATTATGACTTCCTTAACGTAATGAGCTATGACCTGCAATTTGATAAAGCAGGCAATAAGCTTGGTATAGGCGAGGTAGATCAAGCCCCGCTGTGGCATAGCTATCAGCTGCTTGACCACTATACAAATCTGGGCGTTCCCGCCGATAAAATCAACGTGGGCATTCCCTTTTATCAGTACACCCACGGCGGCGGCTGGGACGGTGCTGTCGGCTATTCTCATGTGGTTCAATTCCCCGATGCGGATATAGCAATTGACACTAAGCCAGGCGAATCCAATTTGGATGCATGGAAGAGGACAACTCAGCAAAAGGCCTATCTTGGCGGCACAGAATACGGCGGAGCCTTTGTTTGGGAGCTTGGGCAGGATACTCTGCTGGATAAGCCCAACAGCCTGCTTACAATGCTTTATAACGGGGTTAAAAACTCCACTCCTCCGGCAACTCCTATTGACCCTATAGACCAAACCTACCCTCCTCTTGCAGTGGTTGGCGGCACAAATCTGCCCCTTACAGCTGTTGATAAGGCCAGCACACAGCCGGACTTCCCCGCTCTTGGCGGCGGTGCAACACGTGTTGCTCTTAGCGATTACTGGTGGGATACCTATGCAGAGCAAACACTTACTGTAACGGCGGATTCTGCTGTTACCTGGCAGGTAAGAGACGGCAAAACAGATGTTGTAACAGTTGCAAACGGCCTTTTAACCGCCGTGAGCGATGGCTATGCGGTTGTGGACGCTCTTGTTGGCGGCAAGCGTGTTGCCTCTGTTAACGTTAAGGTTTCTACTGCGACTATGCCCTCTCAGGCTACAATCACAAATGTGGCACTACAGGGCGGACAGGTTGAAACTCCTTACAACGATAAGCTTAACGCAGTGGGCACAACGCCTATCACATGGAGCATAAGCAAGGACAGCCTGCCCGCAGGCCTAACAATAAACGAAACAACAGGCGCAATAAGAGGCACTCCCACAGAGGACGGCACCTTTACCTTTACGGTTAAT
Organism: Oscillospiraceae bacterium; assembly: GCA_031269595.1. GTDB lineage: Bacteria > Bacillota > Clostridia > Oscillospirales > Acutalibacteraceae > JAISYX01. The sequence continues at coordinate 3,168 of JAISYX010000045.1, read as the reverse complement.
GCCCACAATCCGGTGGGTGACACTGAAAAGGAATTTACAATTGTAGTCACTCCCGCACCTGTAGTTACAGTTCCTCCCACAATTACAACTGCAAGCCTTGCAGGGGGCACGGTGGGTTCAACCTATAGCGCAGCACTGCAAGCCAGCGGTGATTCCCCAATAACATGGAGCATAAAATCAGGCAGCTTGCCCGCAGGCTTAAATCTTAATTCCGCTCTGGGCACTATTACAGGCACTCCCACAGCGGCAGGAAGTGTTACCTTTACAGTTAACGCACACAATAAAGCAGGCGACGACCCAAAGCAATTTACCATTGCAATTGCAGCTCCCGCAACGCAAATCACACCCGACCCAATAACCGAAAGCATAGCACTAAAAGACGGCAGCGGCAGCTTAATCCCTGCCAACACCTATATTTTATGGCAGAGCTACCACAATCAGTACGCCATTTGGAAGAACAGCGCAGGCATGAACCACCACTGGACCAACATGCCCAAGGGCACTTGGGATACCGGCGTATGGGTTAAGCAATTTGACGTTGCCGATTATGCGGCAGGTGCAACCACGGCCCAGGGCAGCTATGTATTTTACTCTGCCAATAACGGCCTTAACGGCATTATCTACCGTGCAAAAACCGAGACAAGCTCAACACCCTCAGGGGCAAAGGCCGATAACGGCGATTGGCTCTATGTTGTTGAGGCAAATAAGGTAAGCCCCGTTATATGCAAATATCCCAACGGAGCAACAGTAGAGCAGCTGCAGGCAGACCCCGCCTACAAGGGCGCGTGGAGCTCAAGCGGCGCGGCAAACCCATATCCTCTTGGCTCTATTGTTCTCTATGGCGGCAAGTACTATGAGTGCGGCTTTATAGGCGATGCATACCCGGGCTCAGGCTGGGAGCCTGCCAATAAGCCCTTCTGGCATGAGCTTACCGTTCTGTCTCTGCTGCCTCCTCCTGTTATAACAACAAGCTCCCTGCCCGCAGGCAAGGTTGGAGAGGCCTACAGCGCAACTCTTGCAGGTACAGGCACAGGCTCTATAGCATGGTCTATTATCTCAGGCAGCTTGCCCGCAGGGCTAGAGCTTAATGCAGCTACAGGCGCAATTACAGGCACACCAAGTGCAGCTAACACCTTCAACATCACGGTTCAGGCAACAGATTCCAACGGCAGTGCGTCAGCGGGGCTTACTATAGTAATAGCTCCAACGCAATCCAGCTATGGTTACCCTGACCCAATTGTTGAAACGGTTGCTACAAGTGATAATTACACCACCTTTAACAAGGGCGACTTCATCCTGTTTATGGATGATGCAGGCAATTACGCCCTTTATAAGCATAATTGGGAAACTCCCCTTGTCAACCACTCCAACCAGCTCCCGGGCAGCGCAGATGACATTGCTGTTCATCTGTGGTTAAAGGAGTTTGACCTTAAAAACTACACAGAGGGCACTACCTATCAGGTTGGCGAGTATGTCTTCTATGACCCCGATGGGGACAAGACAGGCACAATTTATAAGGTAGTAGCTGCTGCAACAAGTGCCGTTCCTGGCACAACAGCAAACTGGGATGAGGTTATAGCCTCGGCAACCAAGGTTTCAAATGCGCCTTATGTGTGCCGCTTCCCCTCAGGTGCACCTATTTCAGTCCTTGAGGCTGATGCACAGTTCCTTGGGGAATGGAGCAACGCACCGTTTACAGACAGCAAGGGCGTGTTCCATGATAATGACCCCTTCGCATACCCCGCAGGCTCTGTTGTATCTTACAACGAGAAGTATTATGAGGCACACAAGCCCGCCTCTGCGTGGGGAGGCTGGGAGCCGAACACTCACGCAAATTGGCATGAGATTACCATTCTTGCAGAACCTTCTAAGTTTGACCCTGAGGTTACACGTCTTAGCGACAATAACAGAGTTCTAACAGCCATAGCAATAGCTAAAGCGGGCTGGGAGACTGCCGACACAGTTGTTTTGGCAAGCGGCGCAAACTTTGCAGACGCACTTTCCGGCGGCCCTCTGGCGGCTGCCCTGGATGCTCCTCTGCTGCTCACAGCCAACGGTGCGGCATTAGAACCGGAGCTGCTCAAGGCTATAGACGACCTAAAGGCCACTAAGGTTATTATTCTGGGCGGCGGCGGCTCTGTTAAAGACGAGTTTATAGCTGCCCTTACAACAGAGACAAGAACAGTAGACCGTCTTGCAGGCGGCAACCGCTACGAAACCGCCATTGAAATTGCAAAGGCTCTTGCAGAGCAAAGCACATTTGATGCAGTATTCCTCGCAGACGGACAGAACTTCCCAGATGCACTGGCTATTTCGCCTGTTGCAGCTCTGGAGGGTCAGCCCATACTGTTCACAGATTCCAGAGATACTTCAAAGCTACAGGCCAAGACAGCTGATTATATCAAGGCTATAGAGGCTAAAAAGGCCGTTCTAATCGGAGGTACAAGCAGCGTAAGCGAGGCTGTAGAGCTTGAGCTTAAGGGCAATGGCATAGAGGTTGGCAGAATATCCGGTGGCAACCGCTATTTAACAGCTGTAGCTATTTATAACGAGTATAAGGGCATATTTGCAGATGATGCCGTAACCCTTGCTACAGGCGCAAAGTTCCCCGATGCTCTGGCTGGCGGCGCATTTGCAGCAAAGGTAAAATCAGCCCTGATTTTGGTCAATCCCGTTATTTCCTCAATAACTGAGGTTAAGGATGCCATTAAGGAGACAGGCGCAAAGAAGGTTTATGTCTTTGGCGGCACAGGCTCACTCTCAGTGGAGATTATTGAAGCGAACATTTTAAGGGACAAGTAACCTGCAGTTGACAATTGAAAGTTGAAAGTTATTGCAAATTTAAATTAAAAGGTTCGTAGGGGTCACGGCTTGCCTGACCCAAGATGTGTGCTAGGATAAAACGGGCTAGGCAAGCCGTGGCCCCTACGCCAACGTAAGGCACAAGGCCTATAAGGTTTAACTCGTCACCTACAAAACACTTTCAGCGGATAGCCTTGGCTATCCGCTGAAAAAGCACGTGTTGCTAAGCGAGACCCTTTAAAAATCGGTAGTATCTCTTGTCAACTAAAACTTGACATTTCAATATGTGAATTTCGCCTTAAATAAGCATATTATGTCGTTTAATGTTTGTCAAGTTTTAGATGACAAGCCCTAGTAGGGGCAGAC
>JAISYX010000012.1 GCA_031269595.1 Oscillospiraceae bacterium | reverse complement strand
CCGACCAAATTAAAATTTGGGGCAACTGTGCATGGGTGTCATTAGCCAAATCAGAGATTTGGATGACACCGCAAAGATGCGAGCAGGGGGCGCAGAGTCGCCGCTCCCACACTCATTCTGCGCCCCCTGCACCCCTGCCCATCACTCAAACGCAAGACGTTTGAGAAGCTGAGCGGTAAGTTGGAACGTACACCTTTTCCGTCTGTCGTCTTTGTATAGCACTTTGCTAAATCTAAAATTTTAAACTTGCTAAAATGAAACAAACCCAGCCCAAAAGCTAACGGCGTCACCTTGGGCGAATCTTGTTCGCCCCCAGTGCAGAGCCGCTGCTCTGCTCCGTTTAAGGAGTGCAGAGGGAATCGGAATCCCTCTGCTCGTTTCTTTGCTTACTTTCTGGGCGAAACCAGAAAGTAAGTGCCCGTGCGGCATGAGCACAGGTTAAGATATGATTTTGCATGGTTGAGTGGTTCTGATTAAGAGCTAAATTTACTGTCAAGTTAAATTGTAAAATTTTAGATGATAATAGGTACTACGGGGTTAACAATTCAATCACTGGCAGCCGCTGCAGCCTGAGCAGCCTGAGGCTGAGCAGGAGGATAGCTCTATTGTCTCGGGGTCTTCGCCGTTAAAGCTGCCGTTTAAAATGGCGTTAACGTGGCCAAGCTGGACATCCAGCTCTGTTTTGGCGTTGTTGTATTCCTGCATATGGGGGTTTTCCATAATGCCCTGATATATCTCAACCAGCTCCTCGTTGAGCTTGCCGAGCTTTTCCTCGTCGGGGCTTTCTTGGCTGCCCTCTTGATTGACTGCCATGCGCTTAAGGTTGAATTCGCCTATTTTATCCTGTAGGCTCTCGTCCTCATCGTTGGCTGTTCTTGCAATTTGCAGGCGGATAAATGAGGGCTGCTCCTGAATGGCCTTGCCCAGATCTCTTGCTAATTTGATAATGTCACTCATTTTGTTACTCCTTATATTTTACAGGATTTCTCCCTTAATTACCCAAGTTTTAGCTTGAGTTACCTCAACCTTAACAAAGCTGCCAATAAGAGAGGCGTCTCCCTCCAGCTCAATTATAATGTTACCCTCTGTGCGGCCTTTAAGAATGCCGCTTTCGCTTTGGCTGTCTACAAGCACCTTTAGCTCCTTGCCCAGCAGGCGATTTGTCACCTTGGCGGAGTACTCCTCCTGTGCCTTGAGCAGCTCGGCAAACCACTTGGCCTTTTCCTCATGGGGGAGGCTATCCTCCATTTCGGCGGCGGGAGTGCCCTTGCGTGGGGAGAAGATGAAGGTGAACAGTGAGGCAAACTCCACACGGCGCAAAACCTCCAGCGTTTGCAGGAAGTCGGCTCGCTCCTCGTTGGGGAAGCCCACTATAATATCACTTGTAATGCATAGCTCAGGCATAAGCTCCTTGGCCTTGGCGGCTAGCTCCAGGTAGTGTTCTATGGTGTATTTGCGGTTCATTGCAGTTAAAATTTTGTTGCTGCCGGATTGAAATGGCAGGTGCAGGTGCTTTGCTATTTTAGTGCTTGAGGCCATAACCTCAAGCAATTCTTGGTTGCAGTCCTTGGGGTGAGAGGTCATAAATCTAATCCAAAAATCCCCTTCAATTAAAGCTATCTGCCTTAAAAGCTCCGCAAAGCTGAGGGGTTCGGCAAGGGTTTTGCCGTAGGAATTGACATTTTGACCAAGCAGGGTTATATCCTTGTAGCCTGCGCTGACCAAGCCTTGTATCTCATCAAGTATGATTTGAGGCTCACGGCTGCGCTCACGCCCCCTTACATGGGGGACTATGCAATAGGTGCAAAAGTTGTTGCAGCCGTACATTATGGGCACCCAGGCTTTAAATTCCCCGTCACGGTGTATGGGCAGACCCTCGGTGATAGCACCCTCGCTGTCGGCGATTTCAAACACCCGCCTGCCCCCAGTGATAACCTTAAAGAGCAGCTCGGGGAAGCGGGGGAGGGCATGTGTGCCGAAAACCAGATTGACAAAGGGGAAGCTTTTTTGGATGCGGGCAGCTACATGCTCCTGCTGCATCATGCAGCCGCAAAGGACAATAATGGTGGAGGGGAATCTGCGCTTGAGGTTTTTTAATGCGCCCACATTGCCGAAGACTCTGTCCTCGGCGTGCTCACGCACGGCACAGGTGTTGTAGAGGATTAAATCGGCATCCTCCGGCCTTTCGGCAAAGCCAAAGCCTATCTCGCTGAGCATACCGTTAATGCGCTCACCGTCCGCCACGTTGCCCTGACAGCCGTATGTATGGGTGTAAGCAAGAGGCACAGCCCCTCGCTTACGGCTTAAAATTATGCTTTTGAGCAGCTCGGTGTACTCCTGCTGTTCACTGATTTGTATGTTGTTTTGGGGCAAAGTTAAAACTCCTTGATAAATAAAGATAGTTAATTGCGTCTCTCTATTACCCTTGTTAGCCATGTCCGGTTTTTAGAGAGGATTAATTCTTGGATCTTTCAAGCTTTGAGATTTCCTTTTCGCCTGTCTCTGCCAATTCCTTGAAGGCGGCAACTGTTTGCTGCATTTTTGGCAGAGCCTGCTGCTTGAAGGTGGAAATATCCTCAAGTGCGGCAAGTGCATCTTGAAATGACTGCTTTAGAATTTCGGGGTCAACAGTGCTCTCGGTGGCCTGCTTTTGAATAGCCGCACCCTGCTCCTTAAGCATTCTGCCCGTGGACAAAATGAGGTTGCTTGTTGTCTCGTTAAGCAATTCTATTTTACGCAGCACTATTTTTTGATTATATAACGCAGAAGCCACCATAACAGCGGTTCTAAGTGCTGTTACTGTAACTGTTTTTGCCCTGTCAACGCCACGGATAAGCTCCTTGTTGTTGCGCTTAACCACTTCCATTGCAACTATGCCCTGATGGTTGATAACAAGCATTTGCTGCATATCCATAACTCTTTGACGCAGTGGGAAGAGGATTTCTTCAGTTACAAAGCTGATTCTGTCCTCATCGTTGCCTCTGGCTCTGGCCAGCTCAATTTGGCGGGAGATTTCATCATCCATAGCCATGCCGAGAGAGAGCTCCATGTTTAGCTTTTTGGTAACCTCACGCAGGGTGTCCTCCTCCAGTTCAAGGGTGGTGTTGTCGTTTTTGAGCATTGTTTTGCCCTTATCTAAGGAGGTGATAATGTCTGTAATAACAGTGTCTGCACGGTTGTACTTTTCAAAATAACGGCGAATGGGATTAAACAGCTTGCCCAGCACGCCCTCCTTGGCAAAGTCTAGGTAGGATGGGTCTAAATCCTTTATTTCCCTGTGCAAATCTGCAAGGGAGTTAGAAATAACGCTGCCGTCCTCGCCTCCCTTTGAGAGCTTGCCCACTGTTGTTTGCAGCAGGGTGTTTTTGCGTGCTGAGTTTTGAAGAGTATCCATAGCAAACTCATCTATACTCTTTAGAACTGCACGCTTTTCTTCCAACGCATCAAGGTCAAGAGACATGATTTCGCTTGTGTTGGCCTCTGCCAATTGTTTAATTTCAAGAAGCTTACCGTCAACAGGCTTTACTTCAATTTCAACTTCCTTTTTAAGCTCTTCGGGGTTAACAATTTCCATTTTCATTATAGCGTTCTCCTTTAGTAATTTCGAATGGGTATCTCTAAAAACCGGTAGGGGCAGACCTATTTGTATGCCCAAAGACGGGCATTTTTACGATGCTCCGGGCCCACCCATAGGTCTGCCCCTACAGATTAGTAAATAGATGGACTCAAATACAGGTTGGTGCAAAATATTACATCTGTGCGTTAAACAGACTTTCCAGCTTATAGGCTACGTCATCTGTCTCTGCGTTTATGCTTGCTGCCTCATTTATGGCCGATACGCTTTGCAGCACACTTAGGTTAGCGTGGTAGCCTATGGTGTAAATTGGGATTTTTAAGGCCTTTATAACATCCTCAACCTTGTTTAGGGTGTTGCCTCTGTTGGTTTCTCCATCGGTTAAAACAAAAAGAATTAGCTTTGAATTGGGGTTTTTTGCCTGAGCATCAACAAGCATTTTTGTGCCCACAATAATTGCATCAAACATTGCAGTGCCGCCGCCTGCCCGCATATCTGCAATAGCACCTGTAAAATATGCCCTTTGGTTAAGGTCAAATTTGCCTATAGGCAAGGCGATATTTACCTTATCAGAGAAAGTGACAAAGCCCACGCTTGTTTCAGCCGAGATATAATTAGAGGCGTTGTTAAGGCTCTCTTTAAGCGCAATAATGCGGTCTCCGTCCATTGAGCCGGAGATGTCAGCAATAAACACGGCGGTTAAATCGCTTGTGCCGTTCTTTTTAACCTTCCATATCTGCTGTGCCTGAGAAATGATTGCGCCGTCCGGCTTTGCGAACTCGTAGCTGTAAGAGGGCAAGCCGTTAAAGCCCTTTTCAGAGGCCAGCTTTTGCATATCGGCAGTTTTGCAGAACTCAACAAACTTGCTTGTAATTTGATTTTTAATGTCACTTAAATTGCCCACAGTATAAACCGGCTGGTCATGCCTAACGCCAAAGGGCGTAAACACATAGCCGGACTTAATATCGGGAGAGTTAGCATAGGTTTGATACTCCATAACAAAGCCGTCCATGCTGCCGCTTTTGGCGCTCTCTTTCATCTGCATGGTGTTGTAGGCCACATAGGGTATGTTATCCTGAAATCTTTGCAGCTCCGCAACAGCGGTATCGCTGAGTGGGTTGTCACTGTCAAAGGTGTATAGAGCGGTTAAGAGGAAGTTAAGTCCTGTTGAGCTTACAAATGGGTTGGTGTAGCCCATGGCGAGCTCGCCGCTTAGCACGCTTTCAACAATTACCTTTGAGTTAACCGAGCCATACTTTTTAATAAGCTCATCGTTCTTTTTTTGAGAGAGGACTATGCCCGCAACATTGCCTGCAATGCTCTTTTCAACAAGCTTTACTTTAATCCCCTTGTTTGTGAGCATATCGCCCCAAAGCTCGTTAGAGGGGGCAAACACGTCAGGAGTATACTTGCCGGAAACTATGTAATCTACACCAAGCCCGCTTGATATATTGCGCACACCAACAGAGACAGGCTTGCCGTCAATGGTGATTCCGCTGCGGTTAAAGCTCTCGGCAACGTCAATGAGCCAGCTCTCATAGCTTGTGCCGGCCTTTTCAGGTGAGGAGTAGATTTCGATATAATCTGCTGTTGCAGGCTCTGCAACATAGGGATAGCCGGAAATATCAGGCAGGTTTGCGGATGTATCGGTGCCGGACAAATCCACACTTTCCTTGCGAGGGGTTAGGGTTTGTATGTCCAGCTTGTTATACAGCTTGTCCAAGCTTTTAAGGGCACTCTCCTTGTCAACAACAGATTTGCTCTTACCCCAGTTTTGCGTAATTGAAACAACGCCGAATATAACTGCAAATACAACAATGGCTATTGCTCCTAATTTTACATATTTGTTCTCAAAAATGCGCATTTTAACCTCTCCTTATCTGTACAAGCCTGCGTTTTTGATAAGCTCGTCCATCTCTATTATAGCCGCCAGCTTATTAATATCGCCGTCCTCCAGGCTGTTGTATTTGGATATTTCCAACAGCATCTTATCAAGCTTTATAAGAATTTCCTCGTTGATTTTTGTTGCATTATTCACAAAAGAGATAAACTCGCTGTAAATCTCCATTTTTGCCTGTGTAAGCTCGTCCCCGCCGGAGTTAGTCTTTACCAAACGCTCGTATTCATCAACGTCAAAGGCGGATATTTTGTTAAGGATACTCCGCATGTTTAAATAGAAGACTTCCTGAACCTCTGCTAATACGCCGTTGAATTTTTTAAAGCTCATTTCTTCAGGTGAGAACTTTTGCAGCAAAATATCCTTGATTGTATTTTGCTTACGCTTAAAACGTTTGATTTGGTCTATGTTTTTTAGAATGCTCTCGTCAAAGACATCGCCGTTGTTTATGGCCTCCTGAAACACGCCCACACAGTCGTCTAGCGAGCGTATCCCCTGTGTGAGCATGTGTGTCTCTTCCTTTTTCATAATAAGCATATTGCCACGGACAAAGGCGGTAATGCTTATTATAATATCAGTCCATGCAAGGCTTACGGCAAGGGCAGTTCCTGTGAACAGCGACAGGCCCAAAAATGCCCTTGAAAACAATGCAATATTAACGGCAATGATTACTGCGTTTAGTATAAGCAGCTGTCTTATCTTTTTAGGGCTCATTGTTTAGTTCTCACCTCGTTTATCCTCGACTTTAGGCAAAATAACTTGGCACAGCTACAAACAGGATAAGCACCATTGCGCCAACGGCTATTCTATACCAGCCAAAGGCGGTAAAATCGTGCTTTTTGATGTAGCTCATAAGGAACTTTATAACAAAAATTGAAACCACAAAGGCCACAATAGTTCCAACAAGCAGGAACACGAACTGTTGCAAATTAATGCTGCTGCCGTGGGTTATAAACTTTAACACCTTAAATAGGCTTGCGCCTGCCATTGCAGGTATAGCAAGGAAGAAGGTGAACTCGGCCGCCACATAGCGGGAGGTGCCTATAAGGATAGCCCCCAGTATGGTTGCGCCTGAGCGTGAGGTGCCCGGGATAAGCGAGAGCATTTGCGCAAAGCCTATCAGCAGAGCCGTGGTGTAGGTTAAACTGGCCAGAGATTTAACCTTGGGGCTGCGCTTTTTGTTAAAGCGTTCTACTACAATAAAGAGTACACCGTAAACAATAAGCATTATTGCAACTGTTAAGGGGCTGTAGAGATGGGCATCAAGCCAATCATCAAACAATGCGCCTATAACTCCTGCGGGAATGCAGGCCACAAGAACCTTGAGCCAGAGCTGCCAGGTATCTTTTTTTTGCTCCTCATTCTTTAGGGAGGAGAAGGGGTTGAGCTTTTTAAAATAGAGCACAACTACAGCCAGAATAGCTCCCAGCTGATTTACCACACGGAACATCTCAATAAATGTGCCATTGGGGTCTATAGACTTTAAATTAAGGAATTGCTCCACCAAAATTTGGTGTCCTGTGCTGCTTATTGGCAGCCACTCGGTAATGCCCTCGACTATACCTAAAAATATAGCCTTAAGAATTTCAATAAAAAACAAAATTAATTCCTCCAAAAATTCAAATATTAACCATAATTATGCATTGTGCATTATGAATTATGCATTGACTAAAACTCCAGCGTTGCAAAATAATCCTCCGGTGTTTCTGCACGGCGGATAAGCTTGACCCCTCCGTCCTCCTGCAGCAGCAGCTCAGCAGAGCGCAGCTTGCCGTTATAGTTGTAGCCCATGGCAAAGCCGTGTGCGCCTGTATCGTGTATTGCAACATAATCGCCTATCTCAATTTCAGGCAGCATACGGTCTATGGCGAATTTATCGTTATTTTCACACAGGCCACCTGTTACGTCGTATAGATGGTCAAGGGGCTTTTCCTCCTTGCCTAGGACTGTTATGTGATGGTAAGAGCCGTACATTGCGGGGCGCATGAGGTTGCAGGCGCAGGCGTCAAGGCCTATGTAATCTTTGTAAATGTGCTTTTGATGCAGCACCTGAGCAATCAAATGCCCATAGGGAGCAAGCATGTATCTGCCAAGCTCTGTAAAGATAGCCGCCTCTCCAAGCCCTGCGGGCACCATGATGCGCTCAAAGGCCTTGCGCACTCCCTCGCCTATCACGGCTATGTCGTTGGGCACGCCCTCAGGGGTGTAAGAAACCCCAACACCGCCTGAAAGATTGATAAATTTAATGTTAGCCCCTGTCTCTTTATTAAGCTCCACAGCCAGCTCAAACAGCTGCTCCGCCAGAGTGGGGTAATAATCGTTGGTAACGGTGTTGCTGGCAAGAAAGGCATGTATGCCAAAATGCTTTGCGCCCTTTGCCTTGAGCAGCTTAAAGCCCTCGATAAGCTGGGGCTTGGTAAAGCCGTATTTAGCGTCTCCGGGGTTGTCCATGATTTGATTTTCAAGAGTAAAGTGCCCGCCCGGATTATAGCGGCAGCAGATAGTCTCGGGGATGCCCACCAGCTTTTCAAGATATTCAATATGTGTGAAGTCGTCAAGGTTTATGTAAGCACCCAGCTTTGCGGCATACTCAAAATCCTTGGCTGGGGTGACATTTGAAGAGAACATAATCTGCGTGCCTGAGAGGCCGCAGCGTTCAGCGAGCATAAGCTCTGTGTAGGAGGAGCAGTCTACACCGCAGCCCTCCTCCTTAAGGATTTTAATGATTGCGGGGTTGGGAGTGGCCTTAACCGCAAAGTATTCCTTAAAGCCCTTGTTCCAGGCGAATGCGCTCTTTAGTGCCCTTGCGTTGCAGCGAATGGCCGCCTCGTCATAAATATGAAAGGGAGTGGGGTATTCCTTGGCTATCTCCTTGATTTGTTCCAAGCTTACAAAGGGTGTTTTCATTGTGATATTCTAACTCCTTATATATTAGATATTATATTCTAGGTAAGAGGCAGGGTAAGCCTGCTTTTTACCAGCTCATACGGAAGTATTCCTTTACAAAGGCTCGCATTGCTTTCTCACCATCTGAAGATTGAACCCAAAAGCCGCCGCTTATCTCGTCTAAATCAGGGTCGTAAAAAGATAGATAGGCTATACTTTGCTTTTCATCTGAATAGGCAACCATGCCGATATTGTGAGGGTAATCATAATCAGAGCTGTAACCATGTTCGTTATACTCCTTGCCGTTTCTATCCTTTGAGATAACACGGAAGGTGTAGCTGTTTATTTTAAATTCATGTGCGGGGATAATTTGAAATGGAACATCTTCATAACCCAAGGCTGTTACAGGCTCGCTTAAAAACTCAAATTCCTTATCTAAGCGCAGCTTTTCGGCCTCATAGGTTTTAGGGTCATACTTAAGCTTTAGAGCAACTGCATCGGAATAATAAATCAATAAAGAAAAATGTTTATATCCATAGTCGATAGCCTCATATTCAGGCAGATCGGCGAGCACAGGCAGAACGCCGTAATTTTCGTCTACCATTGCGCTTGTTTTAGGGTAATACATAAGCCACGTGCCCTTAGGGCTAAGCGGGCCGAAAAATAGAAAGAGCAGAACAATGAGCACAATGGAGCTGCCTACAGACCAAAGTATAAGCTTGGTGTTGCGTTTGTTGCGCTTTTCTACAGCCTCAAGATAGGCAGGGTCGTATTGGTTAATCATGGTTAATGCTCCTTTCAATTTGCCTTACTCCTAATTATACCATAAAAACCCCTTGCTGTCAAAACAAAAAGATTGCAAATCTGCTCATTTTATGTTAATATTTACGCAAGCTCTTTGCCTAATTCTCCAAGCAGACTGTCAATATCCTCCAGCGTCTCCGCACGCTTTAGCTCCTGTGTGTAACGGGAAGAAAGGCTGCGCAGTCTGGAGTATTCAAGCATTTCGTGGGCAACTCTTTTTTCGGCTGCGTTCATGCTTATTCCCGCAATCTGACGCACGGCATAGCAGAGCTTTTCCTCCTGTGCGCTGCGGCACATGGCCTCAAGCTCCTCCATGGGTCTGATGTAAACCCCGCTCTCTATCCTTTTGTATGTGATATATTCGCTAATTGCATCCTGCATGAACTCCTCTGACGTCCACAGCTCGCACACACTCACGCTCTTTTCGTAAACCTGAGTGCGTATGCCATCCATGGCGAACTCCTTGCCTGTTTTAACGGGGCGGGGGAGAAGCAGCACAATTGCAAGGATAATCCCCGCAGAGCACAGCAAAAACACCCCAGCCGCAATGGCGGAGAGCGGGCGTTCCTTTATTGCAGATTTTAATTTGTTAGCATATTTTAACATAAATAATCGCCTAATTTTATTATATTTTAAGGAGTGTTTAAAATCAATGGAAAGCACAATTTGGAGTAAGCTCAAATCCGGCACTGATATAAGGGGCGTGGCCTCTGAGGGGGTGGAGGGGGAGCATATCAACCTGACAGATGAGGTTGCCCGGCAAATAGCCTCTGCCTTCATCCTGTGGCTTAGCAAGCGCAGCGGCAAGCCAGCTAATGAGCTTAAAATAGCTGTGGGGCACGACAGCCGAATCTCTGCCCAAAGAATCAAGGCCGCTGTGCTTAAAGCCGCCCTTAATGCGGGAGCTACGGCCTATGACTGCGGGCTATCTTCAACTCCGGCTATGTTTATGTCCACACTGGATTTGCAGCTGGAGGGCTCTGTTCAAATAACCGCAAGTCACCACCCATTTAACCGCAACGGGCTAAAGTTCTTTACGCCTCAGGGCGGCTTGGAGAGCGAGGATATAAGCGAAATCCTTACATACTGTGAGCAAAATCAGCTCCCTGAAAGGGCTGAGGGCGGCACTGTCATACAGCTTGATTACATGGCCCAATATGCGGAGCAGTTGCGTGATATAATTAAAAAAGGGGTAAATGCCCCCGATTTTGAGCAGCCTCTTAAGGGCTTTAAAATCATTGTGGATGCAGGCAACGGAGCAGGTGGATTTTATGCCTCTGAGGTGCTTGCACCCTTGGGTGCGGATACCTCAGGCAGCCAGTTTTTAGAGCCTGACGGCACCTTTCCAAACCACATTCCAAACCCCGAAAATGCCGAGGCTATGGCCTCTGTGTGTGCCGCAACCCTTAAGGCGGGTGCAGATTTAGGCGTGATATTTGACACCGATGTAGACAGGAGCAGCGTGGTTGACTCAAAGGGTGAGGCAATCAGCCGCAACCGCTTGGTGGCACTGGCTTCTGCCATTGCGCTGGAGGGCAATGAGGGCGGCACTATAGTCACCGACTCTATCACCTCCGCAGGGCTTAAGATATTTATAGAAAATTACCTTGGAGGCAAGCATTTTAGATACAAAAGAGGCTATCGTAATGTTATAAATCAGGCTCTGCTGCTCAATTCACAGGGAATCAACACCCCGCTGGCAATAGAGACCTCGGGACACGCCGCTCTGCGTGAAAATTACTTTCTTGATGACGGCGCATATCTTGTAACAAAAATTATTATAAAAATGGCAAAGCTGAGGCAGGAGGGCGGGAGCCTCTCCGCTTTGATTGCAGACCTTGCCGAGCCCGCAGAGGAGAGAGAAATCAGGCTTAAAATTGAGGAGGAGGATTTTGTCTCCTATGGCAACAGCGTTATTGCAGGTCTTGAGAGCTATGCCAAAAAGCAGCAGGGCTGGCAAATAGCCGAGGATAACAGGGAGGGCATACGTGTGTTGCTGGATAAAGCCCACGGCAACGGCTGGTTCTTGCTGCGCCTGAGCGTCCACGACCCTATAATGCCCTTGAATATAGAGAGCGATTCAAAGGGCGGTGTAGATGTTATTGAAAAGCAGGTGATGTCTTATCTTGCAGGGGATTTAGATAATAGATAAGAAGTAATAGATAATAGTTTAGGCGAATTTGCTTGCGCAAATTAATTGAAGGATTGTAGGGGATGATGTCCACATCATCCCGCAAATACCTGCGAGTTTTTGGGAAACGGGACGATGTGGACATCGTCCCATATGCACTAACTTAACACAACAACTGCAAAGGGTGTCTGTTTC
>JAISYX010000067.1 GCA_031269595.1 Oscillospiraceae bacterium | reverse complement strand
TTATACATGTGCCCTGATTTGAGCGCAGGAACTTTGTAACATAATAGCTGCGTACATCGTCCTCGCCCTTGCCCTCACGCACAAGAATCTCGTTTGCCGTAACCTTTTCGACTATACCGCCGCTCTCGGCCACAATACACACTCCTGAGTCAACGCCGGCCTTGTATTCCATACCTGTGCCCACAATAGGAGATTCTGTGCGCAGCAGCGGCACAGCCTGCCTTTGCATGTTAGAGCCCATGAGAGCACGGTTTGCGTCATCGTTTTCAAGGAAGGGTATCATAGATGTAGCAACCGAGACAACCATTTTAGGTGAAACATCCATATAATCAACATTAACCGGCTCGGTTTCAAGGAACTCATCTCTGTAACGTGCGTTAACACGTCTGCTTTTAAAGCGGCTTTCCTCGTCCAAGGGCTCGTTGGCCTGAGCCACAATAAACTCATCCTCAACGTCTGCCGTCATGTAGTGAACCTCGGTTGTAACCTCCCCTGTCTCCTTGTTAACATAGCGGAAGGGTGCTTCTATAAAGCCGTATTCGTTAATACGGGCGTAGGTTGCAAGGTAGGATATAAGGCCGATATTAGGGCCTTCTGGGGTCTCTATAGGACACATTCTGCCATAGTGGGAATAGTGCACGTCTCGAACCTCAAAGCCGGCTCTGTCTCTTGAGAGGCCGCCCGGGCCAAGGGCAGAGAGCCTGCGCTTGTGGGTCAGCTCTGCAAGAGGGTTGGTTTGATCCATGAACTGTGAGAGGGGCGAAGAGCCGAAGAACTCTTTAATTGAGGCGTTAACAGGCCTTGAATTGATAAGTGACTGAGGGGTGACGTTGTCGCTCTCCTGCCCCAGCTGATTCATCTTTTCACGCACCACACGCTCAAGGCGGGTGAAGCCTATTCTAAACTGATTTTGCAAAAGCTCGCCCACAGAGCGGATTCTTCTGTTGCCAAGATGGTCTATATCATCAATTTTGCCTATATCATAATTTAGGCCGTTCATGTAATTGATAGAAGCAAACATATCCTCACGCACAATATGGCGGGGAATAAGGTCGTGGCGGCGAATGCGCAGGGTCTCCTTAAGCTCCTCGTCGTTTTGCGCTGCTGCCAGTATCTCCTGCAAAACTGAGACGCTAACTTTATCGTCTATGCCGCATTCCTTAAGGGCATCAAAGCTAACATATTTATCAATGGCAACCATGCCGTTGGATATGACCTTAATCTCTCTGTCTCCCTCAGCCTCTACAAAGGCTACAGATACGCCTGCGGCCTCCAGCTCGGCGGCCTTTTCACGGCTTAGGACATCCCCTGCCTCTGCAAGCAGCTCCCCTGTAAAGGGGTCTGCAACGGGCTGGGTTAGCTTTTTGCCTGCTATTCTTGCGCCTATGGCCAGCTTTTTGTTATATTTGTAACGCCCCACACGTGAGAGGTCGTATCGTCTGGGCTCAAAGAACAGGCCCTCAACATGAGAACGGGCACTGTCAACAGATGGCGGAGTCTCGCCTGGGCGCAGCTTCTTGTAAACCTCAAGCATAGCCTCATCCAAGTTTTGGCTCTGGTCTTTAAGGATAGTGGCCTCAAGGAAGGTATCGTCGCCGAAGAACTCACGTATATCGTTATCGGACTCAATGCCCATGGCACGAATGAAGGTGGTAATAGGCAGCTTGCGGTTTTTGTCTATGCGGATATAGAGCACGTCGTTAACGTCGTTTTCATACTCCAGCCAAGCACCTCTGTTGGGGATGATGGTGGATGAAAACAGCCGCTTGCCCGATTTATCATACTCCATTTTGTAGTAGGCTCCAGGTGAGCGAACCAGCTGAGAGACGACAACACGCTCTGCGCCGTTGATGATGAAGGTACCCGTGTCTGTCATGAGGGGGAAATCGCCCATAAACACTTCGGATTCTTTAATCTCGCCCGTTTCTTGATTTAAAAGGCGGGCTTTTACTCTTAGGGGCGCAGCATAGGTTGCGTCACGCTCCTTGCATTCTATAACGGAATATTTTGGGGTGCTGTCCAAGCGGTAATCAGCAAAATCCAAAACAAGGTTGCCGGAATGGTCGGTTATGCCCGAAACATCCTCAAAAACCTCCTTAAGCCCCTTTTCGAGGAACCATTTGTAGGAATTCTTCTGAACCTCAATGAGGTTTGGCATCTCCAAAACATCATCGATTTTTGAAAAACTCCTGCGGTAAACATTTCTGCCAAGTTTAACTTCCTTGGTACTTGCCATAGGTGCTCTCACTCCGTTCGTTAAATTAGTTGAAAAAGTTTGTGCAATTTTAACAACAGAAAATTTTATCGTTTTCTATTGCATTCTTGTTCATTTTGTGGTAAAAAGATAGTAGGGGGAATTTTTAATGGGATTCACCCCTAAATGGGCATAGCTATGCCCTTATGCCTAAGAGACTTAATTGTACCATATTTCTTGCTGCAAGTCAACAGCTTTTTGGCCTTTTTCAAAAAAACGACGTTTTGCGCAATACGGGTGGAAATTTTTGCTGTTTTTTGTGCGTTTTGGCGGAACAACAAGATTTTGCTGATGCATGTTGATTGCATCAGTTTTTTAATTTAATGTTAAATATTTTAAGGTGGATGTTGTAAATGAAAAAAAGAAAATACCCTTTAGGCATGTTTGTAAGCGGAGTTTTTCTTAATCTTCTTAAGACATGGTATATTTTAGCCTTAGCTATAATAGTTGCCTTGGTTAGGATATTCCTGCCTGCTATACCTGTTGCTATACCCTTAATACTGCTTTCTGTGTGGCTTGTTGCCGCAATAATCACTCAATTTGTATATCGAAAAACCCTCCTCAATTTTAACAATGGTGAGGCAGACGAGATAGTGGATGCAATGCTTTCAGGCGAGAAAGATTGGCGGGCAAACACCAGAGCTGCAGTTTATAAAATTATAGAAGAAAACAGGGACGAATCCGACGAATAACTAGGCACAAATTTATGGGGAAAGCGTGGCAAATTAACAAAAACAATACCCGAGCAAGCTCGGGCTAAGTTTTTGTCACGATTTTAAGTTGCAAGCGGGTCTGCCACCGCAGGCTGTTCATAGATTACAAAGGGGTCAAGGTCAATGCACCTTCGGGGGTTGCGGTTGCCGCCCATATCCCATGCCACTGTGTCATTGATAACCGCAAGCTTTTCTTTAAAGGTTGCGTAGTTCTCCAACGGCTCAAAAACTGTATTTGGCCTGATGAGGGGCTTAACGTCAAACAACCTGACTGTGCCGTCGTTAAAATAGGCATAAACCTTGTATTCCTCTGCTGGGATAACCTGAACCACACAAGGCCAAAGCTCTGATGTATTCATAACCTTTCCTCCTTTTACACAAGCGGGGGGATTTCGTTCATTTCTTTGCCTTGCCTTGAAAGTTCCCAGTTTTGCATAAGTTCATCTCTGTGAATCTCGCACCATGCAAGAACAAGCTTTAACTGCCGGTTAGGAAGTGCGCCTTTATTCACAATAGCGTCTTGTATAAGGACTATAGCCCTGTTCCCCGCATATTCCACATGAAAGTGCGGCGGGTTGTGGTCGTTCCAGTTCATGGTGATTCTTATTCCGAAAAATAGGCTTATTTCGGGCATTTGCGCATCATCTCCTCTGTTAATATTGTACCCCATCATCCGCATAATGTCAACAAATTTATAAAGGAGTGAACCCCCTTGAAAACCTTTCAAATCAACAAAAATGACGCAGGCCAGCGGGTGGATAAATTCCTTACAAAATCCTGCCCTGTGCTGCCTAAATCCCTGCTGTACAAGGGCATACGCACCAAGAATATCAAGCTTAACGGCAAACGCTGCACTATATCTGAAAAGCTTGCAGAGGGCGATATTCTCACCCTTTACCTCAAGGATGAGCTGCTTGAGCAGCCGCCTAAGGAATACGATTTTATGCGTGCCTCTAACCATTTGGACATAGTTTATGAGGACGGGAACTTACTGCTTGCCGACAAGAACGCAGGCCTTATAGTGCATCCTGACGAGCGTTATGAGCCTGATACCTTAATTGGCCGTGTGCAACGCTATCTGTATGAAAAGGGCGAATATCAGCCTGAGGACGAGCACTCCTTTGCTCCTGCCCTTGTGAACAGGATAGACAGGAACACGGGGGGGATAGTCATAGCCGCAAAAAATGCCGAAGCACTGCGTATACTAAATGAGAAAATGCGCCTTAGGGAGATTCACAAGCAATATTTGTGCATAGTGCATGGCAAAATGCACAAAAAGGAGCAAACCCTTGAGGGCTGGCTGGAAAAGAACGAGGATAAAAACAAGGTTTACATACTAAAAAAGCCCTGCGAAAACGCAAGGAAGATAGTAACTAAATATAGAGTTCTGGCCGAAAACAACGGCCTTTCACTGTTAGAGGTGGATTTGCTGACAGGCCGTACCCATCAAATAAGGGCGCATTTGGCCTCTATAGGCCACCCCCTTTTAGGGGACGGCAAATACGGCAGCAACAAGCTTAACAACGGCACAGGCTTTAGCAAGCAGGCTCTGTACTCCTATAAGCTCACCTTTGATTTTACCTCTGACAGCGGCTTGCTGGAGTATCTAAACGGCAGGAGCTTCACGGTTGAAGAGGTTTGGTTTGCAAAGGATTTTACTCTGCAAGGTAATAGCCCTCAATCTCATTAAAATTCTTGACAAAGCTGTAGTTTTCGCACACAAAGGCTCTGCCCCTCTCACCCATGCTGCGGCGGAGCTCGGGGCTTTCTATCAGCTTTTTAAGGGCTGTAGCTAGGGCCTTTTCATCAGAGGGCGGAACAAGAAGGCCTGTCGCCCCCTCCAAAACCGTCTCGGGCAGGCCGCCTACATTGCTTGCAACCACAGGTATGCCGCAGGCAGAGGCCTCTATAGCCGAAACGCCAAAGCTCTCAGAGAGGGAGGGCACGGCTGCAATATCAAGCCCCTGTATAAGCTTGATTACCTCCTCCTGAGGGCTGACAAAGCCCAGCCAGAGTACCTTTGAGCCTATGCCCAGCTCCTCGGCCAGCTGCTTAAGCTCCGCCTCCATGGGTCCATAGCCCGCTATGCGCAGCTCTAAATTATCATATTCACTACATAAGATAGCAAAGGCCTTGAGCAAAAATTGGATTCCGTAGTGCTCCTCCAGCTTTTTAACGCATCCAAGCACTATTTTGGGGCCTTCCTTTGCCCTTTCGGCGGGCTTGAACAGCTCTATCTCCACCCCAAATGGTGTGATTAATATAGGCTTTTTTGTAAATTTAGCTGTCTGCTTGGCCATATCCTTGCTGGTGGAGAGTATCCACGAGGCCTGAGAGAAGACGAACCTAATCATGGCTTTAGTCAAGGCATTTGAGGGGAATTCATAGACATCGCTGCCCCAGACAGAGAGATAAAAGGGGCGCACTCCTGCAAGAGCCGTAACCATGCCGTAGCTTGTGGCATAATGGGCGTGGATTATATCGGGCTTGAGGCGTTTGACTATGCGCCTGACCTGGGGTGCTTTAGCCAGATATTTAAGCTTTGCCGCCAGCGAGCCTGACTGCATAAGCTCCTGACTTAAATGCAGACTGTGCACCTGCACGCCCTCAAGCTCCCCGTCCCGCAGGGATACCACATGCACCTCGTGGCCTCTTGAGACAAAATAGCGGCACCATTTGGCCGTGTGCACGCTGCCTGCGTCTGTTATAAAGCAGATTTTCATAACTTATTTACCTCTTGTTTTTTAATGCATAATTGTGGTGATTTGCTGCGCAAATTTAATTAAAAAGGAAGTGTAATCTGCCGTCGATATAAAACAAGTTTTTAAAGTTGACTAAACTACAACTTGATTTATTAACACTCCTGTGTTAAAATAACAGATATAAAAACAAAATGAAAGCGAGACACACAACAATGAGCAAGGATTTATCGCAAATACCTGCCAGAATTAAAGAAATGCGTGAGGTTCTGGACATCCCCCCTGAGGCAATAGCCAAAAAGCTTAAAATAAGCACCGGGGACTATTTAAAATACGAGACCGGAGCTGTTGACATATCAATAAGCACCCTGTATGACATAGCTTTTATTCTGGGGGTGGATTTTACCCTGCTAATCACAGGTGAAGCTCCAAGAATGGCCAACCAGAGTGTGGTTGCCTCTGGTAAGGGTATTTCAATAGACAGATACCCCGGCTACACCTTTGCATCACTTGCTTACAACTACATAGGCAGGGTTATGGAGCCTCTTTTGGTTAGCATAGAGCCCTCTAAAAAGCCACCCGCCAAGATTATACACTCAGGACAGGAGTTTAACTACATACTCTCGGGCACGGTTAAGGTGACAGTGGGCGAAAGGGAATACCTCATGACAGCAGGAGATTCTATCTATTTTAACCCGCAGCTGCCCCATAGTCAAGAGGCTATAGGTTCAACTGCTTCCTTCCTTACGGTTATAAATGAAGGTTAACAGTCTTTGTGGCAACCTTGTCTGCAAAGGCAGTGTCGTGCTCCACAAATATCATTGTGATATTACTGTTTAGTATAAGCTCTTCCAACTGGAGACGTGAAAATAGATCTATATAATTCATGGGTTCGTCCCAGATATAAAGGTGCGCTTGCCTGCAAAGACTTTCGGCAATGAGCACCTTTTTCTTTTGCCCTTGACTAAAATCCGCCATGTCCTTTTCAAACTGAGTGCGTGAAAAATCCATCTTACGCAGTATGGTTTTAAATAGACTTTCGTCTATACCGCATTCCTCGGCGTGAGCACGCAAGCTGCCCCTTAAAAAGGAGGCATCCTGCGAGACATAGGAAAGTTCAAGCCTGCTGCCCAGCTCCACACGGCCTGTGTGGGGTATCTCCTCCCCTGCAAGCAGCTTGAGTATGCTGGATTTTCCGCTTCCGTTCCTGCCCTTTAGCAGCAGCCTTTCCCCCTGATTAAGAGTAAAGCTGCAATCGCTTAGAACCCGCTTTTCACCGTAGCACACGTTAAGCCCATCTACAGTTAAAAGACGCTGAGAATGGTAGCTTTTTGGCCTGATTATCAGCTTTTCGGCTGTCTCTATATTTTTAAGGAGCTTAGATTTTTCTTCAGCTGCGTTTTCTCTTCTTGAGGAAATGCTCTTGGAACGAGCCATCATTTTGGCCGACTTGTGGCCTATATAGCCCCTATCCGGCCTTAGTCCGGAATTTTTTGTGCCCAGCTTGGCCTTTTCGGTTTTGTCCGACCACTCCGCAGTGCGTTTGGCGGCTGCGCTCAGCTTGTCAACTTCCTTTTTGAGCCGCTCATTTTCGGCCTGCTCAAATTTATCGCTGTTTTGCTTGTTGTTCCACCAAGAGGAAAAGCTGCCGCTTTGCAGCTCCACGTTAGTCTTGTTTATTGCAAGTATATGGTCGACACAGTTATCGAGAAAAGCCCTGTCGTGAGAGACCAAAATAAAGCCCTTCTTGCCCTGCAAATAGCGGCCTACTATGTCTCTGGCCTCAGAATCAAGGTGGTTGGTGGGCTCATCTATAAGCAAAAAGCTGTTCTCTTTTAGGAAGAGAGCAGCCAGCATTAGCTTAGTTCTCTCCCCGTTGCTAAGAGTGCAAAATGGGCGGTAAAGCACATCCTCGTCCACGGCCAACAGCGAGAGCTCACGCTCAAGCTGCCATTGCTCAAAATACCCTGTAATGCCTGTTACTATATCAATATTAAGCTCAGAATCATCAGCTATTTCGAAGGGGAAGTACTCCACATCAAGTGAACGGCTGATGGTACCGCTGTGCTCCAGCTTGCCCATTAGCAGGCGGAGAAGCGTGGTTTTACCCCTGCCGTTGCGGCCTACAAAGCCTATGCGCCAGGCGGAATCCAGCTGCAGTGTGACATCCTCAAAAACGTTGTCGTAGCTGCCCTCATAGGCAAAGCTTAGGTTATTTATGCTGATTAATGACAAGTGCGGGTACCTCCTGTTTTTGCAAGAAATCTTGAATAGATTTTAACAGATATTTGCAAAATGTCAATGGGGGATAGTGGCAAGTAATTTTATGGTTTTAGGTTGGTGATTTTTACTAATTGTAGCATTTTGCTATTTTTCGCCAATTGCATTGACTATCCAATGTACAAAGAGTATAATGTTTATAAACGTTAGTCATTTTAAAATAAAGGAGGTAACAAATGAAGAAAACAATAGCCTTAGTCCTAGCCATGACAAGCATTTTTTTCGCATTACCAATTGCCTCAAATGTTTATGCAACCATACCGCCTCCAATAACCCGCATAGGCGGCAGCAACAGGTATTTAACCGCTGTGAATATTAGCAGTGCAGGGTGGAGCAGTGCCAACACGGTTGTGCTGGCAAACAGGACAAACTTTGCAGACGGG
>JAISYX010000091.1 GCA_031269595.1 Oscillospiraceae bacterium | reverse complement strand
AGCGGGCTTGGCTCAGCTGGGCAAGAACATCATGGTTGTGGGCTGCGACCCTAAGGCCGATTCCACACGTCTGCTTTTGGGCGGCTTGGCTCAAAAAACCGTTTTGGACACTCTGCGTGAGCAGGGTGAGGATGTACCGCTGGAGGCTCTGGTTAGAACAGGCTTTGGCGGCATACGCTGCGTGGAATCCGGCGGCCCTGAGCCAGGGGTGGGCTGTGCAGGCCGAGGAATTATAACAGCTATTGGTATGCTGGAAAATCTGGGCGCATACACCGAGGATTTAGATTATGTATTCTATGACGTTCTGGGTGACGTTGTGTGCGGCGGCTTTGCAATGCCTATACGTGAGAGCAAGGCCAAGGAGATTTATATTGTAGCCAGCGGCGAGATGATGGCTCTGTATGCTGCAAACAACATATCCAAGGGCGTGGCACGCTATGCCAAAAAGGGCACTGTGCGCTTGGGCGGCATTATATGCAACAGCCGTAACGTAGATAGAGAGGTTGACCTGCTCAAGGCCTTTGCCGAGGAGCTGGGCACTCAGCTTATACATTTTGTGCCCCGTGACAATGTTGTTCAAAGGGCAGAGATTAACAAAAAAACCGTTATTGAATATGACCCTCAGGCTCAGCAGGCAGAGGAATACCGTGCCCTTGCAAAGTCAATTGAAGAAAACGAGCTCTTCGTAATACCCAAGCCCATGACTCAGGAGAGGCTGGAGGAGATACTCATCCAGTATGGGCTTATGGATAACATAGAAGGCGATTACCGTATCTAACCCTGAAAGGAAGGTTTGCATATGAGTGCTAATTTAGATTTATCCTCTGTAGAGGTTAGAGAAAGACGGCTTAAATCCATTATCTCCTACAACGGAACAGCTAAGGATTTATCCGACAAATCCAAAAGCAAGTCACTTAACATAAGAGAGAGAAGCTATGGCCAGTGCAGCGACTGTGCTCAGGGTTGCGGTCAGGTTATCTCCTACACCATAAGGGGAGCGGCTGTTATAGAGCATTCGCCTATAGGCTGCTCTGCCCCCGCTGTTAGCGCACTGGGCATTAACGTGGCCAACAAGGCACGCGGCTTGCCCCCTCAAAAAACCAACGTGCTCTCTACCAATTTAACAGAGAAGGACACGGTTTACGGCGGCATAGAAAAGCTTAACGCAACAGTGCGTGAGGCTAAGCGCAGATTTGACCCAACCGCTATTTTTGTGCAGTCCTCCTGTGCAGCGGGCATAATAGGCGATGATATTGAAAGTGCAACCACTGCCCTTCAAGAGGAGCTGGGCATACCTGTTGTGCCTATATTCTGCGAGGGCTTTAAGTCACGCATATGGTCAACAGGCTTTGATGCAAGCTTTCACGGCATACTACGCAAGATAGTCAAAGAGCCTAAAAAGAAGCAGCCGGATTTGGTTAATGTATTTAACTTTGAGGGCTCCGATACCTTCACTCCCTTGCTTGCACCCTTGGGCTTAAGGGTTAATTATGTAGTCCCCCTCTCAGATGTACATCAGCTTGAGGAGCTTAGCGAGGCCGCCTGCTCCACACATATATGCGAAACACTGGCAACCTACCCCGCAAACGCCCTAGAGAAGTACTACGGTGTGCCAGAGGTTAAAGCTCCGCCCCCATTCGGCGTTAAATGGACAGACGAGTGGTTGCGTGACATAGCCCGCATTACAGGCAAGCAGGATTTAGTTGAGGATTATATTGCACGTGAGCACGAGCGCATTAAGCCGGAGCTGGAAGCAGCTAAGGAGAAGCTAAAGGGCTTAAAGTTTTATATATTTGCCGGTGATTCTTATGCCCATTCAATTGCAAACATGCTGCTGGATTTAGGCGTGGATTTAATAGGCGTAACCACCCTGCACCACGACCAATTAACAGACGGCGGGGAAGAGAGCATAGACAGCTTGGGCAATCTGGTTAACAGCCACGGGGATGTTCCTAACTTTACCGTTTGCAACAAGCAGCCGTATCAGGTTTATAAGATATTAACCAAGCTAAAGCCGGATGTTATGATAGTGCGCCACATGAACATGGCTGTTTTGGGCGCAAAGCTGGGCATTCCCTCTATTAACGACGGTGATGTTAACATAAGCGCAGGCTATGACGGCCTTGCAAGACTTGCCGAGAGGCTTTATCAGGCAAGCAAAGCCAAAAAGCTCTTTCAAAATGTTGCCGCTCACACTCAAAATCCCTATAGCGAGTGGTGGCTCAGTCAGGAAGACCCATTCTATTTTGAGGGAGGACACCAATAATGAGGGGATATATAGAACAGCCCAGATTTTCTTGCGCTCTTGCAGCTCAGCAGACAGTGCTGGCTATTCCAAGGGCGGTGCCCATTGCCCACTGCGGCCCGGGCTGCGTTGGCAAAACCTTTGCCTTTTCGGGCTTAGGTGCAGGGCATCAGGGTGAGGGCTATGCAGGCGGCGGCAATGTTACCTGCACCAACACCAACGAGCAGGATGTTGTATTCGGCGGTGAGGAAAAGCTCACCAAGTTTATAAACGGCGCACTCAAGGTTATAAAAAGTGACCTCTATGTGGTTCTGGCGGGCTGTACCGCCGGTATTATAGGCGATGATGTGCTGCAGGTCTCACAGGATTTTGCCGAGGAAGGCAAGCCTGTTGTGGGCGTGGATACCTCAGGCTTTAGAGGCAACAGCTATGTCGGCCACGAGCTTGTGGTCAAGGAGATAATCAAGCAGTTTGTAGATGACTTTGATTTAGAAGTAGAGGTTCGCAAGGGGCTTGTTAATGTATTTGCCTCTGTTCCGCCTCAAAACCCCTTCTGGAGGGGTGATTTAGAGGAGATCAAGCGCATTTTGGAGCTGCTGGGCCTAGAGGTTAACATACTCTTCGGCACAGAGAGCGCAGGCGTTAGCGAGTGGAAGGATATACCAAACGCACAGTTTAATCTGGTGCTTAACACCTGGGTGGGCGAGAGCACCGCAAAGCTGCTTAAAACCAAGTATGGCACGCCCTATTTGCACATACCCTACCTGCCCACAGGTGCGGCGGCAACAAGCCGTGTAATCCGTGAGATAGGCGCATTTGCAGAGCTTGACAGCGCAAAGGTTGAAAAGCTGATAGACAAAGAGGAAAAGAGGTTTTACACCTACTTTACAGCTCTGGCAGATTTTTTTGCAGACTTCCGCAACAGCATACCCTATGAGCTCTATCTGGTTGCAGATTCCTCCTATGCCATAGGCGTAAGCGACTTTGTGGTAAACGAGCTGGGCTTTACTCCCGAGGGGATTTATATAACAGACCCGCCCTCCGACAAGGTAGGCAATCAAATTCTTGAGATATTCAAGGGCTTGGGCGAGGAATTTGAGGGTAAGGTTGTAATTGAAGACGACGGCGGCCTGATTCAGGAGGATATACGCAAGCGTCTTAATGGCTCTAAAAAGGCGGCTATCTTTGGCAGCCTGTGGGAGGATATGCTTGCAGACGAGACAGGCAACCTGCATTATCACATAAGCATACCCATGTTAAACGATGTTGTTATAAACAGAAGCTATGTGGGCTATAACGGCGGCCTGCGGCTTATAGAGGAGATATATTCAGGCATATTCCGCAACCGCGATGTTGCGGGAACAACCTTGGTGGAGTAGGTTTTAAATTGAAAATTTAAAATTGAAAGTTGAAAATTAAGGTGAATTTGCTGCGGCAAATTTTAATTAAAGAAGGTTTCGAACTTACCCTACAGCGGTGCGCTGAGAAACCTTAAAACCGCTAAAGCTGCGTCATTGCGAGCACGCAGCTTTAGCTAAAACAAATGTAAAGTGTGGTGCGCGAAGCAATCCAGTGGAACAAGGCTAGATGTTCCATCTCAGCACATGGGCTTAGAGCACTGGATTGCTTCGCACTCGTAACCGCAGGATACACTCAAGCTTAGCGGTGCTCGCAATGACGCACTTTAGCGTGGCTATGGCGATATAGCCTGCTGCACTCACAAGGCTGGTTTTTAAAGCCACTCAATTGTTTCATTCTTAGGAGAGCACAATATGAAATATAACATAGCAATAACAACTAAAACCGGCGAAGAGGTGGATTTGCACTTTGGTCAGGCGGACGTCTTTTCTGTCTACAGCGTGGATTCTGCAACGGGGGAGTACTCCCTTGCAGAAAAGCGTGAGGTTTTGGAAGAGGATTTTATGCCTGATGAAGAGGGCTCTCCTAACCCAAAATGCAGTGCCTGTCATGAGGAGAGGGTGGAGTATATCTCCAATTTGCTCCACGATTGCGCCTACCTGCTTGTGGGCAAGATAGGCCCCAAGCCCCACCGCATTTTGCTGCGCAACGGAGTTAACGCACTTGAAGTGCCCTATCTCTCAATAGATGCAGCTATAGCAAAGCTAAACGAATATGTAAACAGACAGAAAAGGGCAGGTGAATAGTTTTGGCTATACCTTTTTATCCGGATTTTTTTAACGATGTTTTCGGCCCAATTATGCAGCCGGGTTCTTCCGGCGGCTTTGCAGGGCCAAGCCGCATAGGCTACATTGCACGCCATACAATTAAATCTGAGCCCGTGCGCATTAAATTCACCTTTGCCAAGGACGGCATGGGTCTTGTGGGTGCGGTTAACTTTTGGAGCGACTATGCCTATTTAGGCGGCACTCTGGGCTTTTTGCCCGATGATAAAAGGCTGTTTGAAAGCCACGAAATAGCAAGGGCACAGGGCATAGCCTACGCCTTTGTTGAGGAGCGGCTGGATTACCCCTACGAGAGCTATATACGCATAGACATAGAGGGCGCAGAGGGCGAGAAGGGCTCGCTTGTGGCTGCCTCTGTGGGCGGCGGCATGATACATGTATACGAGGCCAACGGCCAAAAGCTGGGGCTTTGGCAGGCTGATTATGACCTAACTCTGGAGGATGGCACGGTTCTGCCTGCTGTTTTGCCTGTTATAACAAGGGAGGGGCGCAAGCCTCAGCTCTTTACAACAGTTGAGGAGTGGCGCAGGGTAGCTCAAAAGGAGGGCATCTCCTTTGCAGAGGCCGCCATTAGATACGAGGAGAACTTCTCCCTGTGGAGCAGGGATGAA
This sequence comes from Oscillospiraceae bacterium, assembly GCA_031269595.1. Classification (GTDB taxonomy): domain Bacteria; phylum Bacillota; class Clostridia; order Oscillospirales; family Acutalibacteraceae; genus JAISYX01. Next base: position 13,618 of record JAISYX010000091.1, on the reverse strand, counting down.
ATTTGGGCTTTTTTTGAAAAGATAGCCGATGTGCTGGATAAGCAGATACACTCTCTTGAGCTTGTGGGCTATGATAAGGCCGAGGATAGGCCAAACCTGCCCATTTACGGCAGACAGTGGAACGCTTATATTGAAAGCGGCAAGGGCATCTCAGACGATTTGACCTCACATATAATCAGGCACGCACTTAGCACCAACGCCAAAATTCCGGGCTGGAAGATAGTCCCGGGGCCTATGGGCACAGGCGGCGGATATTTGTTCTCGGCAGTTTCGGCCGTTGCAGATAAAATCAACGCCCCCCATGAAAAGGTTATAGAGAGCCTTATAGTGGCGGCTGCTTTGGGAGCTATTGCCTTTACTCATACACACACCTCAGGGCGTGTGGGCTGTGTGGGCGAGAGCGGCGTGTGCTGCGCCATGGCCTCCGGTGCGGTTGCGCACCTTATAGGAGGGGACAGCTATGCGGTTGAAAACGCTGCCTCTATGGCTCTGCAGGCCAATATAGGCATACCCTGCGACCCAATTCCCGGGGGCAAGGAGTTCCCCTGCATAACCAGAACAGTAAGAGCGGCAGTAACAGCTCCCCTTTATGCCGAGCTGGCCGCCTCAGGAATAGACCCCCTTATACCATATCATGAAATGCTTTTAGCTATTGAGCATATATATAAAACTCAGGCTAGAGAATCACTGTGCGGGGACACCTGCGGGTGTTGTCTTACAGCTGCGGCAGCAGAATGCCGAAAAGAGCTTGAAAACGCCAATCTTGGCAATTTATCTTATAATTTTGATTAATTTTTGGAGGAATATAACTAATGAAAAAGTTTAGCATAAAATTTAAAACCCTTGCAGCCGTGTTGGCTGTTTTAACCCTTCTTGTTGGCATGGTAAGCCTTACAGGATGTAAGAAGGTTGAGGACAAAAAAACCACAGACGGCGTAACAACAGTTAAAATAGGCTTTGTACTATTCCCGCCCGTTACCACAAAGCTTGATGACGGCACCTATACAGGCGTTGACATTGAGGCTCTTAAAAAGGCCGATGAGCTCCTTCCCCAGTACACCTTTGAGTTTGTAGAGTTCGGCGAGCAGAACGCAGTTTTTGCCGCTCTTGAATCCGGCAAAATTGACATTGCAACAACAAACAGCTTTTATACAGAGCAGCGCGCCGAAAAGTATCTTATACCAAAAGAGAATTTGGGCATGAACATTGAGGGCGTATTTGTTAACACAAAATATCCTGGCATAAAGACACTTGAGGATGCGGCAGATGCAAAGCTAAAGTTTGCACCAATGCTCCCAGGCGACGGCAACCACTATATCATGACAGAGTTTAACCGCAAGAATCCGGATAAGGCAATCGAAATACCTCTTACAGATAACAACAACGTATTTATGGATCAGTTCTCTCTTATTGCTACAGGTCAATACGACTTTGGCATTGGCCCCAAGCAGTATTATGAGCTGCTTGTTCTCAATGAGGACGGACCTCTGCACCAGTATGCAGCAAACCTCTATTTTGAGGAGTTCGGCTCTGTAAGAACCTGGCCTATCCTGCAAAAGGGAGCACAAAAGCTGGCCGACGATTTAGACGGTGCTTTAAAGCAGCTTAAGGACGACGGCACATTAAGTGCACTCTCTGTTCAGTTTATAGGCTATGACACATGGGCATTTAAGGGCGATAACGTATATTAATAGATAACCGATATTTGCTGTGCGGGCGGCCATTCTTGGCCGCCCACAAGTACACCGTCATGATTAGTTTGAAAAAACATAAAAGGTAGAGACGCAGGCGCAACAGACAATTTTTATATACTTGTTTGGTGTGCGGGCTCTCTAACACATGGTGTTGTGTACAGGCATGGTACTTGCTAAATTCAAAAACCATACAAACTCCGTAGGGGTCACGGCTTGCCTGACCCATGGTGCGTGCTGGGATAAAACGGGCCAGGCAAGCCGTGGCCCCTACGTAAACGCAAGGTTTTAGATGTTGCAAGGTGATAGGGTTATTTTGAAAGGGAGGTTTCAAAATGCAATATAAGAATTACAGCAGTATCCTTGATAATATAAAAGAGCTGCTGCCGTATCTCTCCCTGACGTTTCAGTATGTTTTGCTCGCACTTTTATTTGGTTTTATTTTTGCACTTTTGCTGGCGGTTATGAAGCTGTGCAAATACAAGGTTTTGCGTGCTATAGCTCAAATTTACACAACAATAATGAGGTGCTTGCCCTCGGTGGTGCTCCTTTTTGTGGTGTATTTCTTTTTGCCCAAGTTTAGCCGAGAGGTGCTTTTGATTGATATAGACGATGTACCCAAAATACTATTTGTGGTGCTCACCTTTGCGCTGTTTTTGGGGGGCTTTCTCTCGGAGGTCATGCGCTCGGCCTATCAGGCTGTCTCAAAAGATCAAATGGACGCTGCGCTTAGCATAGGCTTAACCCCTCTTCAGGCCTTTATAAGAATCATATTACCTCAGGCCTTCTATTACGCTATCCCAAATTTGGCCAATACGGTTATCTATTTGCTAAAGGAGGGCGCGCTTGCCTATACCATAGGTCTTATAGACGTTATGGGCAGGGCGTATCAGATGAACACACTCTCTTACAGTGTGTATCCTATTCCAATATTTGTAGCACTAGCTCTTATCTATTGGCCGCTGGCCATTGTAATAGAGCAGCTGTTCAAGATTTTGGAAAGGCTTATGAATCCAATAAAGGAAGACAAAAAGACAGCAGGACAAAAGCTTAAGGGCTTTAAGGCAAAATATTTAGGCTTTTTGGTTCAAACTCCTAAGGGAGGTGCCGAGAAATGAATCTGGATACCGACTTTTTATGGAGCGTGTTTTTAAAAGCACTGGCAAAGCTGCCGGTTAACTTTGAAATAGCCATAGTTGCACTTGTTGTGGCTATCCCGCTGGGACTTCTGGCGGCTATAGTGTGCAATAACAAAGTGCCCGTGGCCTCTCAGGCCTTAAAGGTTTTTGTCTCATTTATACGCTCAACGCCGCCTATATTGCTGATATTGATAATATATTACGTTAAAAAGTCCTTGGATATGCAGGGTGTTATTAAAATAGACCCAATATGGTATGCAATTTTTATATTCTCGCTTATAGAAATAGCTCTGCTAACAGAGGTTTTTCGTTCGGCATTGCTGTCTATACCCGCAACGCAGCTGGAGGCCGCCGAGAGTATAGGCATGACTAAGCTTCAGGGCTACCGCAGAATAGTAATTCCGCAGGTTTTGGGAGTGGCACTGCCTGTGCTGTGCTCCAGCATAACCGATTTAGTTAAAATGACCTCACTTGCATTTGCGCTGACTGTTGTGGACATTATGGCCATTGCAAAAATTGAGGGCGGCTTTAGCCTTTCATTTATGGAGGCATACCTTGCGGTAAGCTTGATTTACCTTATAGTTGTGTTTGTGTTGGAGAGGATATTTAAAATTTTTGAGCGATTTACAAAATCTTATGCAGATAAGTAAAGGAGGAAAGCTGTGCTTACTTTAACAAACGTACACAAGGCATTTGGCAGCAACAAGGTGCTCAAGGGCGTAAACCTGACTGTTGAAAAGGGCGATGTTGTGGCAATTTTAGGGCCTTCGGGCAGCGGCAAGACTACTCTTTTGCGCTGCATAAACTTTTTGGAGCGTGCCGATAAGGGCCGCCTTAAGCTTGGGGAGATAGACATCTCCTTAAAGCATGCCCACAGCAAGGATGTGCTTGCTGTGCGCCGCAAAACCGCCTTTGTATTTCAAAATTACAGCCTCTTCCGCAACAAGACAGTGTTGCAGAACGTAACAGAGGGGCTTATAATTGCCCGCAAAATCCCAAAGGACGAGGCCATAAAAATAGCCAAGGAGCAGCTTGACAGGGTTGGGCTCTCAGATAAATACGATGCCTACCCCAATCAGCTCTCAGGCGGGCAGCAGCAGCGTGTGGGCATAGCCCGTGCGGTTGCGGTTAAGCCGGATGTAATCCTGTTTGACGAGCCAACCTCCGCACTTGACCCCGAGCTGGTGGGCGAGGTGCTCTGCGTTATTAAGGCTCTTGCAAAGTCGGGCATAACTATGGTTATAGTAACTCATGAGATGAGCTTTGCCCGTGATGTAGCAAGCAAGGTCGTGTTTATGGACGAGGGTGTGGCTCTTGCGAGCGGAACGCCAAAGGAAATATTTGTAGACTGTCAGGAACCAAGAGTAAAGCAGTTTCTGGCCAGATTTAACAATGAGATTGATTATAATATTTAGGGGTAGTTTAAGGCTTGGCGTTGGGGTGCTGTGTTTTATTGACAGGGGTTAAGGCTTTCTAAGTTTTGATTTAGTCGTATTAGTGTGTAGCGGGCTATTATCTTAGCTTGTGCTCATGCCGCACGGGCACTTGCTTTCTGGTTCCGCCCAGAAAGTAAGCAAAGATGCGGGCAAGGGGGGCGCAAAGTCGTCGCTCCCACACTCGTTGCGCCCCCCCTGCACCCCCTGCCCATCACTCAAATGCTACGCATTTGAGAAGCTAAGCGGTAAGTTGTATTTTGCACCTTTGCCGTCTGTTTTACTATCTTAAAAATGTCCGTTAATTATTAGACTTATACAATTTTTATGGGCGGTCATTTTGGCCGCCCCAAACAAAAGGGAGTTATTTATGTCAAAAAATGTGCTTATTATTTCCTCAAGTCCCCGTAGGGGCGGCAATTCTGATGTGCTCTGCGATGAATTTTTAAAGGGTGCTCTGGAAGCAGGCAATACAGGAGAAAAGCTCTTTTTACGTGATTACAAGGTGAGCTACTGCGCCGGCTGCGAAACCTGCATGACAGAGGGCGGAATCTGCCCTATAAAGGACGATGCGCCTAAAATCATTGCAAAAATGGCTGCCGCCGATGTAATAGTGCTTGCCACTCCTGTGTATTTTTACACAATGAGCGCACAGCTTAAAACTCTTATAGACCGCTGCTGTGCAGGGTATCAGCAGATAAGCGGCAAGGAGTTCTATTTTATCGCCACTGCGGAAAATACCAATAAAGATGAACTTGAGCGCACCATAGAGAGCCTGAGGGGCTTTACCTACTGCCTTGAAAATCCCATTGAAAAGGGGATAATCTACGGCACAGGTGTGCTGCACAGGGGAGATATAAATAACACAGAATTTATAAATCAAGCCATTGAGCTTGGCAGAGGAATTTAATTGAAAATTGAAAGTTGAAAATTGAAAATTATGGTGAATTTGCTGCGCAAATTTAATCGAAAATGCGCAGCATTTCTACCTAAATTATTATCTAAAATTAGAGTTCGTAGGGGCGGATTGCAACAGCACAGGAGGCCGATTGCTTCTCGTATCCAAGCTGATTGAGATGGAATTCTTACCTCTTACTTCTTGCATCTTGCCTCTAGGAGGAAACCTATGGTTGTTGGTGTAATGTTAGGGTTTGCGCTTACACGTATAGTGTATATCCTTTCTACAAAACAAATTCAAAATAAAATAAAAATGACACTTGGAGCGGCTCTTGTTATGGCAGCGGTTTATGGCCTGTTCCAACTGGTATATCTGTTTATGCTGCCGCCCTATGTCCCTTTGGAGATAACCTGGGGCAAGTGCCTGTATCCCGCACTGGCGGCGGTTTGCAACACTGCGTTTATAGTGCTGTATCTGCTGGCTCTAGGCTGCGGCTCTTCATCTGTTACCAATATTATCTCCTATTACAGCATGTCTGTGCCCATTATTGCGGGCACTTTTCTCTGGGGTGAGACTATAGGCTGGCTGAGCATGATAGGCCTTGTGCTTACAATGGCAAGCCTGCTGCTCTTCCACCAAAAGGATTACTCCGAGGGCACTGTTAAAAAGAAGGTTAGCGCAAGCTGGGTATTCCTTGCTGTTGGCAGCTCGCTGGCTCAGGGCATAGCGGGGATATTTGCACGGGAATTTGTTGCAACATATCCGGGCTATCAAAAAACCTATCTGGTTTTGGGCAGTCTGTTCATCTTTTTAATTCCGTTGCCCTATATAGCGTGGAATCTGTTAAAAAAGACAGTTGCACAGGAACAGCCTAACATCATGCTGGTGCTTAAGCAGAGCCTAAAAGCCTGCGGCATTGGCTCAAGAAAGGCCGTGCTTAAGCTTGTTGGACTTATCTCGGCTACTACTATCTCCTTTGATTTAGGCAACATGGTGTTTATCTTCTTTGTTGACCAATATGATTCTGCGCTGTTTTATCCCCTTATGAGCATAGCCGGCATAATTGCGGCCATAGGGGTGGGGTTTTTTGCATTTAAAGAGAAAATACCCAAAAAGGCCTATTGGGGAATGGCTGTTAGTATAGTGGCTGTTTGTATTTTGAGCATTTAGACTGTGCATAATTAATGGTAGATTTGATGCGCAAATTTTAATTTAAAAATAATTTATAACGGTAGCTGCGACTGGGGGATTCTAGCTTCTAGCCTCTGGTCTCTAGCGTCTAGTTGGAGGAAACATAATGGACGAGAGCACAATGCTGGAAATGGCCAAGCTGGTTAAGGGCTTGTTGGGAATTGATAAGAGCAGCGAGAACGCTCTGCGCAATAAAAACACACAGCTGGTTCGGGGATATTCGGGCTACGATAAGCAAACCGGAGCTATAGGTGTGCCAATTTATCAATCCTCTATGTTTGTGCATGAAAAGTACGGGACATCAACAGGCTTTGGCTATGGCCGATACGGCAACCCCACCCGCCTTGAGCTGGAGGATACTCTAGCTATGCTTGAGCACGGCAAAAAGGCCTGGGCTTATTCCTCGGGAATGACAGCCGAGAGCATTTTGATGAAGCTATTAAAAACAGGAGACCATGTTATAGTCTCTGACGATTTATACGGCGGCACGTTCCGCCTGTTCACTCTTACCTATGCAGAGCAGTATGGGCTGGAGTTTTCCTATGTCCCAACAGATGACCTTGAGGCGGTTAAGCAGGCCATTAAGCCCAACACCAAGGCAATCTTTGTTGAGACACCCTCTAACCCCATTATGAAGGTAACGGACATTCAGGCAACTGCCGATTTAATCCACAATCAGGGCGGATTGCTTATTGTAGATAACACCTTCCTCACGCCGTATTTCCAAACTCCCATTGATTTAGGAGCAGATATAGTTGTGCACAGCGGAACTAAGTTCCTAAGTGGGCACAACGACGTGCTCTCCGGCTTTATTGTCATTAAGGATGAGAGCCTGATAGAGCGCATTTTTACCCTTACAATGACAGAGGGAGGGGTGCTTGGTCCATTTGACAGCTACCTCATGCTGCGTTCAATCAAAACGCTGGGCTTGCGCCTTGAAAGGCAGCAGGAGAACGCATTTAAGCTGTTTGAGTTCCTCAGCAAGCACCCAAAGGTAGAAAGGGTTTATTATGTTGGAGACCCGAATCACCCGCAGTATGAGCTATCTAAAAGGCAGAGCACGGGCTTTGGCAGCATGATTTCCTTCAAGCTTAAAAATGCGGCAGAGGTTCCCGATTTGCTCAACAGCCTCAAGCTTATCCTGTTTGCTGAGAGTTTGGGCGGCTGTGAGACCTTTTTAACCTATCCACTAATGCAGACCCACGGGGCTATTCCTGAGGAGCTGCGCAAGCGTGTAGGCGTAGACGAGGCCTTGCTGCGCCTCTCTGTAGGTATTGAGGATGCAGGGGAAATTATTGCAGATTTAGAGCAGGCCTTGGGGTGAAATCTGCGTTCATAAAACGTTAACAAAGAAATTTTCAAAAAGGTGTTGACATTCTCTTTTAGTTATGGTAAGATATAACACGTCGCTAAGAGATGCGACACAATAAGTTGGTGTTGATTACGGTGAGGGTCCACCCGTTCCCATTCCGAACACGGTAGTTAAGCTCACTGGTGCTGACGATACTTGGCTGGCGACGGCCCGGGAAAATAAGTAGATGCCAACACTTTAGGCAACTGCCCAATAGGGCGGTTGTTTTTTGTTCAAATTTTAATAGGATAGATGACGTTCTATCGCAATGAAGCACCGCAAAAGCGGTGCTTTTTTATGCTCTGATTAAAAAGGTCGTATTAATGTTTAGCGGGATATTGTTTTAGCCCGTGCGGCATGAGCACATGCTAAAATAATATCCCGTTACATATTAATACAACCAGATTTAAGATTTCATCATTAAGAGAACCAATTTTACGATATGCACAATTTATTCCCTTGCTTTTGTTACATTTGACGAAAAACCAGCTGGAAAAAACATTCAACAAAGTAAACATTTAGATATATTGTGAATTGTCCGTAAAAAAACAAAATAATCTTGTTACCTTTTGACATAACCCTTGAATTTTTTAAAATAGATTTGTATAATGTAATCAGGTTTAAATTAACCAAAACAAAATTTAGGAGGATGGAAATGAAAAAACTTAGAAAAGTCTTTGCGGTGGTGCTTACCATGGCTATCATGCTCTCTGTTTGTGTAACAGGCATAAGCTTTGGCATTAGCTCCGGTGCAGCGGCCAATTACGAGGGTAAGCAGCTGCTAACTTATTTTGCCAACTGGGGCAATCTTTCGGCAAAGGACTTGCCATGGGACAGGCTTACTTACATTAACCACGCATTCTTTGAGATTCTTCCCAAAGGCACAAATACCTACGAAATAGCATCTACAAATGCAGAGAAGGATTATCTGGTATTCTTCCCTGAGTATGAAGAGATGAACAAAATCTATCCAGACGTAAACATTATGATTTCTGTTGGCGGCTGGACAAGAAGCGGCCGTTTCTCTGAGATGGCAAACACAGCAGCGGGACGTGCAAGCTTTATTGCAAGCTGCGTTGCCTTCCTTAAGCAGTACCCCTTCTTGGGCGGTATAGACCTTGACTGGGAGTATCCCGGCGTATACCGTGCTCCCGATTCTCCAATTGACCCGCCCGAATACGGCAACCTAGTTGTAGGTAACGACTATGTAAACTACACCCTTCTTTTAAAAGAGCTTAACGCAGCTTTAAAGAACACCACAGACTTCCCCAAGGGCAAAAAGCTTACAGTTTGCTCCTCTGTTAACCCTGAGGTGCTGGCAAAGCAGGATGTCAAGGCTGTTTCTGAGAATGTAGACCTTGTCAACGTTATGACCTATGACATGACAGGCTCTTACGACCCCGTTACAGGCCACCAATCTGCCCTTTATAACTATGGCACAGAAAAAGAACGTCTTCAAGGCGGCAACAGAGTTGAAACAGCTGTTGCAATAGCCAAAAATGGCTGGGAAACCGCAGACACCGTTGTTTTGGCAAGCGGCGCAAACTTTGCCGATGCACTGGCAGGCGGCTCTTTAGCAAAGGCTTATGATGCCCCTATCCTTCTTTCACAAAGCAAAACTATACTTGAACCAGCAGTTAAAGATGAAATTATTAGCCTAGAGGCAACAAAAGTTATCATTCTTGGCGGTTCAAGCTCTGTTGCAGAGTCTGTAGAGAATGAGATAGCTGCAATTGACGGCGTTGAAGTTGAGAGAATTTTTGGCGGCAACAGATACGAAACAGCCGTTGAAATTGCAAAGGCTCTTGACACAGAGCTGGAAGGCTTTACAGAGGTTTATGTTGCAAACGGACAGGATTTCCCTGATGCGTTGGCTATCAGCCCTGTGGCAGCTTTAAAGGGTGCTCCCGTGCTCTTTACAAATGCTAAGGTTGCAACACTGCACGCCACAACTAAGGATTATCTAAAGGACAAAACATTAGAAAAGGCCACAGCCGTTGGCGGCGAAAGCTCTGTAGGCGCAGGTGCATTGTCAGAGCTGGCTGCACTTGCAACAGCAACAGACCGTCTTGCAGGCAGCAACCGTTACTTTACAGCCGAGGCCATTTATAAGGCAAACTCCGACCTCTTTGCAGGTGAGGCCGTTACACTTGCTACAGGCGCATCCTTCCCCGATGCACTTACAGGCAGCGCACTGGCTGCAAAGCTGGCCGCTCCCTTATTCCTGCTGCACCCCGCAACTACAACAGGCTTTGATGCTCTTGTTACTGATATAGCTGACATAGCTCCCGATACAGCATATGTATTCGGCGGCGGCAGCACTCTTTCAGACGAGATAGTTGAGCATTATCTGCCTAAGGCAAAGCATTCAGTTGAAAGGGGCATCTCTTATCAGCTGGCAGAGGGCGTAGACCCCGCTAAGATTATGATAGGCTCACCCTTCTATGGACATGCATGGACAGATGTTGATGTTACCGCTGATAACGTGGTAGGTCAGGCAGGCAAGGGCGGCTCTGCTAACGAGAGCAAGACCTATAAGGAGCTAAAGGCATTTGAGGATGCAGCAGTTCCCGCAGGCACTCCGGGCTGGCACTATGGCTATGATGCCACAGCCGCAGCTGCATATCTCTATAATGATGACCCAAGCTCACCCTATAACGGCGAGTTTATAAGCTATGACAGCAAGGAATCTATTGCTGCAAAGATTGATTACATCAACGATTTAGGCCTTGCAGGCTGCATAGTTTGGGAAGCTAACGGCGACGTTAGCACAAAGAACTTCCCGCTGCTTACAGAGCTCTCAGTTGGCTTAGACATTTACGGCATACCCGACCCCCTGTATAAAACAGAGGCTGGTTACGGCGCAAGCTACTTCCCCGAAGCAAGCTATATCTATTACAATAATGCAGTTTACACCTCCAAGTCAGATGCAGCCAGCGATTATGTTGACTTCCTGCCCGACGGTGCAAGCGGTGCAGCTCTTTGGAATAAGGAATATGATGTTGTTGAATATCCCTATTATTCTGAAAATGGCTGGGCAACTATAGGTGCTATTGGCACATATGTGCTCTATAACCCTGACCATGACGGCACAGCAACACTTTACAAGCTTCTGTTTGACGGCGACGCAGCAGGCAATTCCGTCGGCAACGAGCCGGGAGGTGCTTGGGATAACGGTGCAATGTATGAATACATCACCACAGTTATACTTGACAGCACAGTTGCAGAGCCTAAGATTCCCGACCCGATTCTTGAAACAGTTGTGGGCACAGGCAGCAATAGCTTTGCTCCTGCAAGCTTTATCTACTACAAGGATGCTATTTACCTTGTAACAAGCCCCGATGCAAATGATTCAGCTGCAAAGCTGCCCGACGGCGATGCAAGCCTTTATGAGAAGAAGTTTGACCTTGTTGAGTATACCCCGGGCTTGGGCGAGATTGCGTATCCCGCAGACAGCTATCTCTTCTTTGACCCTGATAACGACAACGTAGGCAAGATTTACAAGGCTAAGATTCCCTCCAACAACTGGAAGGACAATCTCCCCGATGGTTCAGGCAACGAAGACGATGCCATTTGGGAATATATAACCACAGCAGTTAAGGCCGCAGGAGCTAAGCTCCCCGACCCGCTGACAGAAACACTTCCTGCATATGGTGACAATACGTTTGTTGCAGGTGCTTATATCTATATTCAGTATCTTGATGCACAAAATCAGCCTGTAAGCGCAATCTTCAAGGCAACAAAGGCCGTTGACGACTTTAAAGACAACCTCCCCGGCGGAAAGTGGGGCGGAGATTCTTGGGTTAAGGAATTTGATGTAAAGGATTATGTCTCTCAGGATGATAAGGGCTATTGGGACTGGGCAGCCGATGCAGGGGATTATATCTTCTATGACCCTGATAAGGATGGCACAGGCGCAATCTATCTTGCAAATCAGCAAATGTCTAACACACTTGCAGATTCTCCCACTAACTTAGCAGAACCCTATTGGACTTATATCACCACACTCATCAAGCTCAGCGGAATACCTGAGCCGGAAGAGCCTTATGAGTGCGCATTCCCCGAGGGCACTGTTGTTACAGCAGAAGCTCTTGAGGCCAATGAGAATTACTGGGGCGTATGGCAAGACCATGACTTTACTGTTGATGGCGTAGAGTACAATAAGTACCCCAAGGGCGCAATTGTTAAAGAAGGCAACAATTACTATGAATCACACAACGGCGGCGACGCTTGGACAGGCCACAATCCCTCCGGCAACCAGTGTGATGAAAATGGTGTTACAATCTCCGGTAACGGCAAATGGCATCTTATTTTAGAAGGTGCACCCGCTCCTGAGATAGTACTCACACTTTCCGACCCCTCATATGAGCCGGTAGCCGGTCTTGGCTACACACTCTATCCCATAGGCACACAGATTTACTACAAGGGCGCAGTTTATGAATCTATTAATAATGCGTCAAGCGATTGGCCTGCGAACCTTCCCGATGGCGATGCAGCAGGCATCTGCTGGGTAAAGGTAGTTGACGTTACAGAGTATCCTTACAACACAGGTTCATGGGCAGGCATAGGCCCCAAGGGCACGTTCTTCTTCTATGACCCTGACCACGACGGCGACGGCGTTTTGTACAAAACTATTTATGCAACCGACCCGGGCAACTCTGTAGGCAACGAGCCAGGCGGCGCATGGGATAACGGCACACTGTATGAGCGCATTGTAAGGCTTGTTAAAGCTTCAGGCGGCAATGTAACTCCTCCCACACCAGAATACACTCCTAAATATGCAAGCGGCGCAACAGAGGCAACGCTTCTGGCCGACCCGCTGTTTAAGGGCGTATGGACAAGCGACAATATAGCAGCAGGCTTTGATACCTATCCCGAAGGCACAATAGTTACCTATTTGGGCGACTATTACGAGGGCTACAAGGCCAACAGTGTATGGACAGGCTGGGATCCAGTCTCTCTGCCCAACAACTGGAAGAAGATAACCCTTATCACAAGCGGCGGCGGAAGCAGCCTTGAAGACCTGCTTGTATTTGGCGGAACTATTACAGTAAACGGCACAACAGGCACATATGCTGGTTCAAATACTGGTTTTGACGGTATTTTGACAAGCTATGGCACAGGCGATGATGAGAAGACCATTCTGGCTGGAGGCTGGGATCAATGGGATCCATACCTTGCAGCAATGGGTGCTTTAGCAGGATACGACCCGCAGCCATATGGCCCTGGTATCCTCTTCAAGCAAGGCGCAATCATAATATGGAACGGTCATTTCTACATTGATAATGACACCTCCGGTGATTGGTCTTGGAGTTGGTCTCCAACAAGCGCAGGTAACTGGAGATGGACTGACCTAGGTGCTGTAGACACCGCAGTAGTAAGCTAATTAATTAACGCAAAAAGCCGCCCGAAAAAATCGGGCGGCTTTTTTTAGAGTTAAAAATTGTGGTTGTTGTGCAAATTTTGATTAAAAAGAAATCCGAACCTACAACGATGCGCCAAGCAAGACTGAAACCATAAAAGCTGCATCATTGCGAGCACGAAACCAAGCCGATATGCTCACAAGTAGTGGTGTGCGAAGCAATCCAGTGGAGCAAGGCCAGACGCACCACAGCAGCACAAAGGCTTAGTGCACTGGATTGCTTCGCACTCGTAACCACATGATACACTCAAGCTCAACGGTGCTCGCAATGACGCATGTAAGCGGTGACGATAGAAAGGTAAACCGTTGCCTGCGCTCAAATAACCTGCCCAGTCTGCGGGGTACGAAGTCGGTTGCTCTTTCCCGTTCTAGTCTCTAGGTAACCACTGATTTAAAAAAACGAAAAAGTGTGATATAATAGAATAAAAAGCTAGGAGGGAAAATATGAGCTATCAGATGAGCATTGCAGATATAGAGTATGAAAATCGCAAGA
>JAISYX010000089.1 GCA_031269595.1 Oscillospiraceae bacterium | reverse complement strand
TTATTTCAGTCTCAAAATGAAAATCAATTTCTTTTTGCTGCAAATGACCAATCAGAGCCTGATGTTATTAAGTTCAGTTTTTATCTTATTGATGCTTCAAAAGGCATATTTGTCACCTACTTAAATAGCTTTTCAAAACAGCTTGATCTAACATCATATGGCTTTAACGATGGTAAGTATTTCTTTCATGGATCGCTTTGCGATGATGAAACCATATACAATAAAATATACAGCTTTGACATTGCTGCAAATGAATTATTGGAGTTTATTGCTATAGATGACCTGTTACCTAAAAAAGAGCATACACATAGCAACATGCAATTTGATAGCTTTTTAGCTGAAATGGTGGAACAAACAGCAAATGATAGCCTTGAAGAAAATGATGTTGAGGATTTTTTTAGCACATTACTCACCACACTAAATAATGAGTTTCAGATATTGATGTTGCAACAAATTTATTTTTTAGAGAAGTGTAATATTTTATTTTTAGCTTATGCGCAAATGGTATTGGTTATAGATGTTGAAAGTAAAAAGCTTGTAAACCAAATCAAGCACAATTTTATAAGCGGTATAGCCTGCTTTGAAGAAAATGATTTGCTTTTAATTTTTACATGTAATGGCGTTGTTTGCTACAAGCTATCGGATTTAATAGGTTAATTTTTTAAATTATAGTCAAACCATCAATAGAGGTACAAGCTTAAAATAAAATACACGAAAGGACGCAGGAGACCTAGCAAAATATGCTTTATAATGTTTTGTGTGCGGGCTCTGTGACACATGGTGTCAAAAATGAAAAACCTGTATAAACAAAAAATTATTATTCTTATAATTGCACTTCTCTGCAGCGCAAGCCTGAGCCTGCAATTAAAGCTATCTAATGCAAATTCACTGCTTTCATTTGTGTTTATTCCAGCCTGTTATATTTTATTTAAGTCTGTGTATCTTAAGCTTGAGGGTTCATCTAAAAGGTTAAAAATAGTTTCACTTGTGTTAGGTGCGGTGTATTCCTTTACATATTATGCGGGCGGGAGGGTTTTAAACAAGTTTGATTCCACGCCCTCATTGCTGCCCTCGATTCTTATAATAACTGGGGATTTGGTGCTTTTTAGCGCACTTTCCTTCTCCTTGCTCAAATGGCTTTTGACCCTTTCTTTTAAAAAAGGAAGCGCAACTCATGGAAAGAGGAGCTTTCTGCTTTTAACGGCAGTTATTTTGATTTGCTGGATACCCTACTTTATAATATACTTTCCAGGGAACATAACTCCGGATACAGTTAATCAGCTTAACCAAATTAAGGGAATATGGCCATATTCAAACCATCTGCCCTTTGCGCACACGCTCCTGCTTAAGCTGTGCATGAGCATTGGCAGCCTATTTGGAGGAGAGGCAGTGCAAATAGCATTTTACACGGCTTTTCAAATGATTATCATGGCTGCAAGCTGTAGTGCTTCTGTCCTGCTGCTGCCAAAGCTGGGTGCACCTAAGGCATTCACTTGTTGCGCCATAGCTTTTTATGCCCTGTATCCACTTAATGCCTATGCAGCTGTCTCTGTTATTAAAGACGGCCTGTTTGCTGCCGTGCTTCAACTGTATGTGGTGCTGCTCTTTTACACCGTAAAGACTAAGGGAGCTAATCTGCTCTCAAATAAAACTCTTGTTCTGTTTGGCCTGACTACACTCTCCCTCCTTCTTCTGCGCCATAACGGTGTTTATATTATTGCAGGCACGCTGATATTCTTGGGGGTGCTTCTGCTGAGATTTAAAACAGCGTTTAAACGCACTGTTGCAGCTACACTCTCGCTTATAATTATATCCGCACTGCTTCAAGGGCCAATTTACAGTGCTCTTAATATAAAAAAAGCCGCCCTTACAGAGTCACTTAGCATAACTATTCTTTTTTCGGCTGGTTAGTTGGTTTTGAGGGGGAGAGTGTGAGAGGGGGAACGCCGCAATGCCCCACGACAAGCGGAGTAAAGGGCAGACTGCCCCCTTGTGAGTGCTTATCTCGCGTCGCGGCTGCGCTCACGCTGTCGCTGCAAAAGTTCAAGCCCTTTGATGATGTCGCTCTCAATCTTTTGCACGGGCGTCCCCGGCGCAAAGAATCGGCTAAGTTTTTCTTTGGGCAGCTTGAATTGTTCCGCTTGGTTCGGTTTTTCCTCCTGCATGATGGATAGAATGACATCCGCGTTCAGCCGCCCCTCGTCTGCGAATTTACGCATTTTCATGGCTTGAACGTGTGACGGGGTGCAATCCTCGCTTCCGATAGCTTCATACAAGGTCTGCTGATTTTCTTTCGGCAGGTACGAAAGCTCCACGGCGGGGCGCATGGCGATTTGAGGCTTGTCTTTTTCGCGCAACTCCGCATTATCCACCATTTGCAATAGTTCGGGAATTAGGTTGGTTAAGCAGATATAACGCCGTATTTGCTCTCTGCTTTCACCAACGGCTTTACCCAATCTCTCATTTGTCCGCACTTCTTTGAAATCTGACACCACTGGTGTCAAATTATCGTGCTTTGGTCTGCCAGCTTGCCGGTTCATGGCTTCAAGGCGCATTTTGTAGGCAAAAGCCTTTTCAGACGGCAGGATTCGTTCTCTCTGCAAACGCAACTTTGCTGTTATCACAGGGCATACACCCTAAAGTAGTTTCTTCTATGCTCGGTCATTCGAACATTAGCATAACTATGGATACTTATTCTCACTACATGACGGAAATGCAAAGGCCAGCCGTTGAAGCTATAGACAAGCTTTTTTTAAGCTCATAAGCCTTAAAGCTCATTGCATAGTTGCCAGACCAGCGAAGCATGAAAGTTGCGGTGATGGGTCGTGGTTCTCGTTTTCATTCCCCTTGTTTAAGTGTAGCTAATTCACTTTGCCCAGCTACAAAAACAAGGGGAATATTGGCGTCTGGCAAGGTGGTGTGCTCCCTGCCTCGGTCTGTTCGCTTTGCCAACCCTATCCAGCAAAAAAGGCCTTAGAATGGGCGCAAAAGCTTCCTTCTGTTAGCAAAATGTTTGCAAATTGCCGTTTTTTGGTAAAGCTGTGACGGTGCGGGGTTCTTCCCTCGAAAGAAAAAGCCCCAGAAACCGTAAGGTTTCTAGGGCTTTGGCGGAGAGAGAGGGATTCGAACCCTCGGTCGGGTATTAACCGACACACGATTTCCAGTCGTGCGCCTTAGACCAGCTCAGCCATCTCTCCATGCATATTATTAAATGTTGAGGAGGCTTACCCCTCAACTCTTTAATTATACACACCCTTAAACAAAAAATCAAGACTTTTTATTAATAGGTATTGATTTTTTGCTGTTTTTCTATATAATTAATAGGTAAGCACATTCGGGCGATTAGCTCAGTTGGTAGAGCACCTGCTTGACGTGCAGGGGGTCAGCGATTCGAGTTCGTTATCGCCCACCATGTTAAAAAACCGCTTAATTCCTTGATTTATGGAGTTTGGCGGTTTTTGTTTTTTGTTGATTTGCTTGTTCGGAGTTTATAGTTAAACCGCTTGAAAAACGGGTAAAAATATGGTATAATAAGCATAAAGAAATATCAGAGAAAAACAGCAACTAATTTCACGAAAAAAGCGAAAGATAGAGGCTTGGGCACAACATGCACTTTTTAATAAATTGTTGGTGTGCAAAAATCTCTAACACACGGTGTTTGGTATGAACCTAAAAAACTTTGAAAAGTATTTTGATGGTGCGATATTAAAACGGGGGCTGGATTATTACAAATCCGGTCGTGTAGAGAATTTGGAATTTGACGATGGCACATGGACGGCGTATGTCATCGGCAGCGATGACTACGAGGTTACTGTAGCTATCACAAACAACGGCGATATTGAAGATACAAGCTGCGATTGCCCTTATGACTGGGGCGATTATTGCAAGCATCAGGCGGCGGTGCTGTTTGCTGTGCGGAATCAAGCCGCTCCGAAGAGCTCCGAAAATAAGCAGAAGCTGGAAGCAGTCTTAGGTAAATTGGACAAACAGACCTTGCTAGGCATTCTGTTGGACGTCGCCGGACGTGACAGAGGCTTAAAAGAAGAGCTGTTGATGCGCTATTCTGATGAAACGGATGCCCTTGGATATGCTAAGTGGCTAATCAAAAGTGCTATTAAATCCGTTAAACGGCGAGGCTTTGTTGAGTACGGTGATACAGAAAGAGCCGCTGAGGGAGCATACAATGTATTGGAAATGGCTGATGATCTTTTAGAAGCAGATGACATTATTACGGCCGTTTCGCTTTGCACTGTAGTTTTGGATGAAATGGTGGCTTTGTTGGATATGTGCGACGATTCCGACGGTGATGTCGGCGGTGCAATCGGTGAAGCTCTTGAGAAAATCAGCAAATGGATAGACACTCACGCTCAAAAGGATTCCGAAAAGCTTTTTGACATTATTTATCAGCATGCAATAAAGACGATGTATGACGGTTGGATTAGTTGGCGTATGGATCTTCTGGGGGCATGTCTTCCCTTATGCAGCAACAGCACTAACCGTGCAAGGCTGGAGGCCTATCTTGCAGAGATGCCTGTTCGCCAAGCCTATGAATGGGGCAAGGACTATGACCTTAGAGAAAGGCAAAAGCTGCAATACAGCATCATTGAATGGTTTGACGGAGATGCTGCTGCAGAAAATTTTATTGATCAGCATGTGGAAAATCCTGATTTTCGGCGCATCGCCATTCAAAATGCGGTTTCAAGCAAGCAATATGATAAGGCACTCAAGCTTTGTCTTGGCGGTGAAGAAAAAGAGGAGTTATCCTCTGAATCGGCTTCAGGCTGGAAGCATTTCAGATATGAAATTTATGAAGAAACAAAAGATACCGAGGCGCAGAAGGCTCTTGCAAAAGAATTGTTCCTTGACGGGAGTTTTGATTATTTTATAAAGCTTAAAGCTTTATACGAACAAGATGAGTGGCCGCTGATTAGACTTGAAATATTAGAAGAATTAGACATCCAAGACCACAGTGAGGTCTATGTAGAAATATTAATACACGAAAAGCTTAAGCTGCGGCTTCTGGATTATTGTAAAAACAATATCGATGACATCACAGAGCTTTATCCTCATTTGCTGCCGGAGTGCAAAAACGATGTCGGCGTGATTTTTACAAAATATATACAGCAGCAAGCCGAAACAGCAAATGATCGCAGCATGTACCGTAGTGTGTGCGATTTGATTCGGCTTTATAAAAAAGCCTGCGGCGCAGCTGCGCTTGATATTCGCAAGGAGCTGGCCTCTCAATATCCCAAACGTCCGGCTTTTTTGGATGAGCTAAGTAAAGTTAAGTGAAAAATTGCTTCGACTATAAAACAAATAAATTCGGCACTTGAACAGAGCTTTTATTAAAACGACCTTGCCGCATACGCCAAGCGCATGCAAAAAAAATATCGGAGAAAACGATAATGACTCTTTGGACAATACAGCCCTTGGCTCTTTATGAAAAGCTGATGGAGCAGGGAATACTCTACTGCGACCCTGAAAGCAAAGATTTTTTTGGCTTGGATTGTAAAGAATTTAAAAATGCCTATGATTGGATAGCCGAGCAAATGAAAATCCGTGTTGGCTTGCCGCCCAAAGGTGTATATTACCCGTTTTGGGCGTGGGCGTTCATTGATGGAGTGAATAAAAAGCCTGATTTACGCCGCACCGAGTTTAATAATTATTCCGGCAAAAATGTTGTGTTAACGCTTGAAATCCCCGACAGCGATATATTACTTTCTGATGAAGTGAACTGGCATTACGTTTTAAACAACTGGTATCTTCACGATGTCAATGACAGGGCTGATAAGTGGGAAGAAATTGATGCATGGTTCGACAGCTTGCCTCCTGATAAGCAGGAATCGGTGAAGCGCAAATCCTGGGAGCGGATATTCTACAAGGATGACACCGATAACGCTTGGGAGTTTGTGCAGGCCACCTTTTGGGAATTGAAAGCAGCGCAAGTAAAAGAAATCAAACGGTTTACCGGCCGAAAGAGGAAATCATGAGCAACAACATACCCAAAGGAACAGAACCGGAAGGATTAAGTCTATGACAAAATACATCGCCCTGCTGCGTGGCGTTAACGTGGGCGGCAACAACAAAATTGCTATGCCGCAGCTAAAAGCTGCATTTGAAAAAGCGGGATTTCAAAACACATTCACCTACATCAACAGCGGTAACATTATTTTTGAAAGTGATTTAGATGAGGCGGCGGTCAAGGCTGCCTGCGAAGCTTTGATTGCAGAAAATTTCAGTTTGAATATCCTTGTGTGTATCATCACCGCCGCAGAGCTGCATGATGCTCTTGCCCATGCACCCGATTGGTGGGGCAGTGCTGAGGATTCCAAGCACAACGCTATTTTTCTTATCTCTCCCGCAACAGCGGCAGAAATCCTTGCTCAAATAGGCGAAACTAAGCCAGAGGTAGAAAAAATAAGCTGTTACGGCAGGGTGATTTTCTGGTCTGCGCCCTTGGCTACTTTTTCACGCACCCGCCTGACAAAAATTGTGCAGAGCAAAGCGGCTTACAACGCTATAACCATACGCAACGCCAACACGGCCAAAAAGCTGGCAAGGCTAACCTTGGATACGTAAAGCTTGCGCAAAAACAAATTAACCCAGAATTAATTATCAGTTCAAATAATCAATTGCATCCAAAATCTTATTTATTTCATTGGCGTTTTCTTCATTGCAATATGCATACACTGCGGTGGTGCCAACGTATATAGCAACATTGTATTCACCTTTCGCCTTAAGAGTGTATATACAGTAATTTGCCATTTTTTTGCTTACTTCAACATTAGGCAGTGCATTTTTGGCAAGCACAATTGAAGCACGTGCATTACCATACAAATCAATGGCGTTATTTTCGTTATCAAAAACAAAAAACTCAAACCGCAAATCATCCTTTTCGATTACAATGCTCTTAACAAGTGCTGAATTTTCGTCTCTCTCAATATATTTTTGAGTTATATCCTGTGGCTCATAACCCTGCGCAGCTAATACGTTCCAAACACGCTCTGCGGTTGTCAGCGTTTTAGGCACTGTTGTTGCAGCAAGCACTATGTAGATTAACCCAAGCAAAAACACAAGATATAGGGCAAGCTTAATAATATCTTTAATCTCCCATTTAGCAGCATACATTACAGCCCCTCCTAACCATAAGGTATAATCACCATAATTATACACTTATAAGCATCATGTGTCAATCAACAAAAAATCATCCCGCACGCAGGCAAGGCAGTCACTCCCCTCCCCTTCAAGGCATATATTGATATAGTGGGCAAACAGAGCTGCCTTACATATCAATACAGGGAGGGTTCTTTACAGTGATGATTCTTCTTTTAGCTGTGTCACTCAGTATAGACGCTTTTGCCGTGGCTTTTGCCCACGGCGTACGGGGGACTAAAATAACTGCGCTTTCAAAGCTTATTGTGTGCATACTCTCCTTTGCCTGCTTTGGCGGTGCAGTGCTGCTTGGGCACTGGCTTACACAGCTGCTGCCCCTGCAAGCTGCAAACCTTTTAGGGGTGCTGTTTATGCTGGGCGTTTTTGTTTTTATGCTTGTGGGCATGTTCAAGCCGCAAAAGCCAAAAATCCCAGGAAAAAGCAGCTCTAAAAAAACGCTTGTGCAGCTAACTTTGCGCTCCCTTGGCATTACCCTGACCATAATACGTGACCCTATGCTGTGCGACCTTGACGACTCCCACTCTATCTCCGGTATGGAGGCCCTGTTTTTGGGGCTTGCGCTCTCAGTGGATTCCATAGCCGTGGGGGTTGGATACTCCCTATCTGCCGGGGTGGGAGTGCTGGATGTGCTTATAGTTGGGCTGGTGCAGCTTTTGCTGCTGAGCCTTGGCAATTTTTTAGGCAGACACTGCCACAAAATAAGCCTTAAGCACAGCGATAAGCTGCAGCTTGTCTCCTGCGCAATAATGCTGATAATCCTTGCTGTACGGGTTTTTCAAATGATTTAAACGCTCAATATACATAGCTACTTATATAATAGCAATTAATAAATAACTCACATAAATTCTGCCCGCCGTGAATATCCTTAAAACAAAAGACAAGCGGGGGTTTTTGTATGTATGAATTGCGGGGGCTTACCCCAAAAGAGATAGAGCATTCCAAGCGTAAGTTTGGAACAAACACGCTCACAGAGCATAAAAAGCAGAGCTTTATGCACAAATTCTTTGAGAGCTTCGGCGACCCTATAATTAAAATATTGCTGGTTGCGCTTGCTCTTAATATTATATTCACCTTCAAAAACGCCAATTGGTTTGAAACCGTAGGCATTGCCATTGCGGTTTTTTTGGCTACCTTTGTCTCAACTCTTTCAGAATACGGCAGCGAATCAGCTTTTATTCGCCTGCAGGAGGAAGCGGCAAAAATAAAATGCCGTGTTAAACGGAACGGAGCAGTAGCTCAAATTCCCCTTGCAGAGGTTGTTGTGGGCGACCTTGTGCTGCTTCAGGCGGGGGAGCGTGTGCCCGCAGACGGCAAGCTGATTAACGGCTCGCTCTCCGTTGACCAATCTGCGCTTAACGGGGAATCCAAGGAGGCGCAAAAATCTGTGGGCGCAGCAGAGGGCTCAGCGTCAAGCCCGCTGCTGGAAAAGAGCCGCCTGTTTAGGGGCAGTATTGTGTGTGCAGGCGAGGGCATTATGCAAACCGAAGCAGTGGGAGAGGCAAGCTTTTATGGCAAGCTGGCCGTTGAAATTCAGGAGGAGACAGCCGAAAGTCCGCTTAAGCTGCGTCTGCGCACCCTTGCGGGGCAAATAAGCCGTCTTGGCTACATTGCCGCAGCTGTGGTTATTTTGGCTAATCTCTTTTTTCATATATTTTTAGAAAATGGCTTTGACCCTGTGCGTATATCGCTGTACTTCTCTGACAGGGCAAGGCTATTCGGCGACCTCCTGCAGGCCATTACACTTGCTATAACCGTGCTGGTTATGGCAGTGCCTGAGGGGCTGCCAATGATGATAACCGTTGTGCTCTCCTCCAATATGCGCCGTATGCTAAAGGATAATGTGCTTGTGCGCAAGCTCACGGGCATAGAGACCTCCGGCAGCCTTAATATCCTGTTTACAGACAAAACAGGCACGCTGACAGCCGGCAAATTAGAGGTGACAGGCCTTATGGACGGCACAGGGCAGGAGCACTCCCTGCGGGCTCTTGCCGCTGAGAATGAGCTTTTTGAGCTTTTTGCCCTAAGCGGAGTTTACAACAGCGGCTCACAGCGCACGGTGCAAGGCGGCAGGGCGGCGGCAATAGGCGGCAACGCCACAGACCGTGCTCTTTTGGAGGCTGTTATAAAGCACTCAAGGGCAATTAAAGGTGCTCAGGTGCTTCATAATGTTCCCTTCGACTCCAAAAACAAATTCTCCTCGGCAGAAATAACCGGACAGCGCAAGCTGATTTTTGTTAAGGGTGCGCCTGAAAAGCTTCTGCCTCACTGCTCCTCTTATTACAACAGGCACGGGGAAAAGCAGCCCCTCACAAACCAAGGCTTATTGCGCAAATTCTTAGGGGAATCGGCAAAAAAATCCGTGCGTCTGCTTGCAATTTGCACAGCAGATAAACTTGCCAAAAGAGACAGCGACTTAAAAAATCTCACTCTTATAGGCATTGCGGCAATACGTGACAGCGTGCGTCAGGAGGCAAAAAGTGCAGTTGCCCAAATAACCCGTGCAGGGGTGCAGGTTGTAATGATAACGGGAGACAACAGGGAGACCGCCGTGGCCGTGGCAACCGAGACAGGGGTTTTAACCCCACGTGACACCCCAGATGCAGTTTGTACAAGCAGGGAGCTTGCCGCTATGACAGATGCCGAGGCTGCGGCCAGAATGAAAAAGCTGCGTGTTGTGGCAAGAGCCTTGCCCTCAGACAAAAGCCGCCTTGTTATGCTTGCCCAAAAAGCAGGCCTTGTAGCGGGCATGACGGGGGACGGAATAAACGACGCTCCTGCACTAAAGCGTGCCGACGTGGGCTTTGCTATGGGCAACGGAACAGAGGTAGCAAAGGAGGCCGGCGACATTGTAATTTTGGATAACAATCTCTCTTCAATTGCAAGAGCTATACTTTATGGGCGCACAATTTTTAAAAGTATACGCAAATTTGTAATATTCCAGCTCACGGTTAACCTGTGTGCCGTTGGAGTTTCGGTAATAGGGCCGTTTATAGGTGCAGAAGAGCCTGTAACCGTTATGCAGATGCTTTGGATTAATATAATCATGGATACTCTGGCGGGGCTGGCCTTCTCCGGTGAAGCACCGCTGCCTGAATATATGAAGGAGCCGCCTAAGCGCAAGGATGAAAAAATAATAAACCGCTACATGTACAGTCAAATAGGCTTTACGGGGCTGTGCTCGCTGCTGCTGTGCGTGTGCTTTTTAAAGCTCCCCGCACTAAGCGTACACTTTCGCTATGGCGCAGACGGCAACTACTTTTGGACAGCGTTTTTTGCTCTGTTCATCTTTATTGGCATATTCAACAGCTTTAACGCTCGAACCTACCGCATTAACATTTTTTCACGGCTTTTTTCAAACTGGTTTTTCCTGCTTATAATGCTGGCGGTTGGCCTGGTGCAAATTTTGCTTATATACTTTGGCGGCAGCTTATTTAGAACCGCAGGGCTTACCTTTGAGGAGCTAAAGCTGGTGCTTCTAATGGCACTTTCGGTAATCCCCATTGACATTATACGCAAGGTTATTTTACGGGCTTGCGGCAGGAAGGGGAATATTTAATAAATAGGGCTGATAAAAATAATAACCGCACAGGGCAATTTTGCAATTGCTGCTGTGCGGTTGATTTTTTAGTTGTGTTCGCCTTGCTGTTTTTTCTTTTCTTGTTCAAGTATTATTTCGATATTTTCCTCTTTTAAGGCTTTGGGATACTTCTTATTGAAATCAAGCAAAATATTCTTGGATTGCCTCTCACTCTCACGGATTTCAGCATATACACGCTCATAATCTCCGCTTTGAAACGCATCATCAATAAATTTTTTTGCATTGGCTGGAACAACTGCGGTATCTCCATAGAGAATAAAAACCGCCTTATGGATGGCTTCGAGGGAAATGGGCTTGCCGATTTTTTCATGCTCCCATAAAATCCCCACAATATCGGATAAGTCGTTTTTATACTGCCTGCAGCTCATTAGCTTCATAGCAATGAGATACTCAGCAGAAACCGTCCGCACAGTAAGAATATTTGAAAAGGTTCTGTAATACACCGACACCTCTGACAGCTTGGAGGAATAGGATGAAGTTTTAATAAAATCCATATTTAGCCAGCCGTTGGGCAATCCAAGTCTGTCACCCACACAGTTAACGGCGTCCTTCATAACAGAGGAAGCTCGAATGACCGCCTCAATGTCATAGGTTACCTCACGAAAACCGTAATTGGCCAAAATCGCTGCGCCGCCAATCAAAATCAATTCAGCGGGCATTTTTGTACCGTTTAGTTTTCGAAACTCCTTCGCCAATTCTTTCAGATAGGTGTTCAGATTTTCTTTTGTAAACGCAGCGTTAGAGGACATTTCGCACCTCATTTTCTACAATATTAAACCGCTTAAATTCAGGAATTGCCTCTTCCCAGCTCTCTCTTTTCGGCTCCTCGCTGTGGCTCACTGCACTCATAGCGATAATACTTGCGGGGAAAATCGGCTCATGCAGGCGGGTGCTGCGAATATCATCATATTCCAAGGCTAAGGGCAGCTCGTTCTCACGGCTGAGATAGTCCAGCATAGCAAGCAGATACAAGGCCTCCGGATACCAGTTTTTGTTATAATAATCACGGATTTTACCTGTCTCCAGCACATCTATAATAAAGCTTAGGTCACCCATATCCTTGACCTGATGGCATACATTACTCTTAAAAATTTCAAAGCTGCTGCGATGCTCCAGTGCTTCTGACACCATAGCTTCCATGGTGATTCCCAGCACCTGCGAGAGCTTAAAAAGCGTTTCTGCCGTGCACTTTTCTATTTTCACCCTGCCATTGCACAGGTCGTTTATTGTTGTATATGGAACCTTACTTAGCTTTGACAAGCGATATTTTGTTATTCCCTTTTCTTCCAGAAGCTTATTAATGTTCATAGAGCACACCTCCTGTTATTATTATATCGCTTTACCGACATAATAGCAATAGTTTTACCCCATTTATTTAAATAAAAACAGCTCACCAGAGGGTTCCTCCCTCTGATGAGCCGTTCATTTTAAATATTATGCCCGCTCTGTTCCTATAAAGAACAAGGCCAGTGTGCCCGGGCCGGAATGTGAGCCTATTACTGCGCCCACATAGTGTATCATGTCCTGTTTAATACCAAATTTATTTCTTACCATTTTTGCTAGGAGCTTTGCCTCGTCCAAGCAGTCGCCGTGGCTGATAAAAATAGTTTGCTGTTTGGGATTAACCGCATACTGAGCCATCTTTTCAACCAGCATTTTAATGGCGGCGGGTCTGCCCCTAACCTTGGCTTTAAATATGAGTTTGCCCTCGTCTGAGACATTCAATACAGGCTTAATGCCTATTAAGCCGCCCAGAACGGCCGAGGCCTTTGAAACTCTGCCCATTCTGTGTAAATGGTTAAGAGAATCCACCGTGAACCAATGGCAAAGCTTGAGCTTGTTTTCCTCTACCCACTTAGCATTTTCATCCAAGCTCATGCCGGATTTTTGATTTTGCAGTGCATAATTAAGCAGCAAGCCCTCTCCCATAGAGGCACACAGACTATCTATAACTATAATTTTGCGCTGCGGATACTTCTCGCTAAGCTCGTCCGCACCAATCTGGCAGGATTGATAGCTCCCGCTTAAGGCACTGGAAAAGGCTATAAACAGTATATCATTGCCCTGTTTAACAAGGGGCTCTATAATGGCTATAAAATCCTCTGCATTGATTTGAGAGGTAGAGGACATGTCCCCTGCCCTTAGCATGTCATAAAATTCTTTTTTGTTTATTTTAGACGTGCTGTTATCGGGATAAGTCTCTCCTCTGATAGTGTAGGAGAGCGAAACAACGGGAATTTCGTGCTCCTTGTAGTAGCTTTCAGGTAAATCGCAGGTTGAATCTGTGCAAATAATATAATTCGACATAGCCGCCACCCCTTAACATGTAATTATTAATACCATATTATCAGGTTATAGGCCGAAAGTCAATAGATTATTGTAAATTAGATTTTAGACTTTAGGTTTTAGATATTAGATTGTTCTCGCTTTTAGCTTTTTTGAATAGCAAGCTTTTTATCACGTACTGTACTAACCCCTAACTTCCAAATTAAACCTCTGCAAATCCTTGCAAAGCATGGAGGCATTGCCCTCTTGGTCAAATTCTATTTCCCAAATTTGCTTATCGTACGTTCCGTTGTTGTAATAAACGGATACGCTTATCTCATCGGCAAATTGAGAGAAGTCTATCTCACTTTTTTTGCCTAAGTCATTGTAATCCGGCTCCCACATAAGATATTCGCCTGCCCTTGTTTCAACCCTTTTGCCCGAAACCCTTGGTATAGGATTGTTTGCAGGGTTGATTATTTTGAGCACTAAGGTTTCTTTTTGCGGCAAGCCTTTTACTGCATCGTTCCATATCTCATAGTCTGTGATGTATTGGCTAAGGTCAATGGGCACTTTGCGCTTTGCTGCTAACAATTTTTCCTCAGCCGCATAATCGGGCAGGTTTGCAAATTCATCTGCATATATTGTCCATAGTAATATATTGAAATTTGATTGGTCATACTTATCCTCTGAGGTCTGCAGCTGTGCAAAGGCTGTTGCAATTTCTTCTTCTGTCGGGTTGTTTATATCCGCAAAGCATTCAGCATGCAGGGCAATGCTTGTTTGCGACCACGTGGCTTTGCCGTCCTCTGTAAAGTAGTTCCTTGAATCCTGATAATCAAGAATTTGGCTTTGGCATTCAAAAACCACCTTGGATATGCCCTCATCCTCCACCATAAACTCTATTACAGAGCTGCCTATAAGTTCATCATTTTCATTAAACTGAAAGAATTTTTCGGGTAAGGAATACTTTGTTTTTATCTCCTTTCCGTTTTCAATTGCGCTAAGCTTGGCGGGCTGGCCATCCTCCCCTCTTTTTGCCGTTAGGCTAAAGGAGCTGTTAATGGGGGCTTTGGTTATTGTTTGCGGGGCTTTGCTTGGGTGCGGGATTATAATGGCCGTAAGGGCAATCACCGCCGCCATACTAACTCCGGCAATGGCAAGCTTAAATTTGTTTTTCATAAAAGTGCTCTCCTTTTCTTTGTAACGCAGCCGTGAAGCCTTTTGCAGCACAGAGCTAAGCATAACGCTGCGGCGTTCCTGCGGCACGTTGATTTGTTCTAATGTGTTTTTAATTTTGTTTTCCATCTTCGGCCTCCAAGAGAATTTGTTTTAATAGGCCTCTGCCCTTGTGCAGATAGCCCCACACTGAATTTGTGCTTTTGCCTATTGCTCTGCCTATTTCGTCTGCCGAATAGCCCTCATAATAGTACATATACACCGATATTTTAAGCTTTTCGGGCAGAGCCAATATGCATTGAAGAGTTTCGTCTGTCTCTATTGGCAGGCTTGCAATAACAGGCTCTTCCTCTACATCCACCTTGCGCTTCCAATAGGAGGTGAGCATGTTTTTGCAGATGTTTGAGGCTGTTACTATAAGCCACGCCCGCTGGTGCTCCTCACCGTTAAACTGTTTTTTGTGCAGAAGCAGCTTTAGGAAGGTCTCAGAGACAGCGTCTTCTAAATCCTGTGTATGGTGCTTAAAATACATAAAACAAACACGATAGACAGTTGCTATATTGCGTTCATATATTTCAGCTATCTCTGCGTTGCTAAGTATTATATCCGCCATTTATTCTCTCCATTTTCTTTTTTGCCTGTAAAGCTTTACACTTAAGAAACAGATAAGGAGGGCTAATCCTTAAATAATTGTTGAAATGATTTGGGATTGAATTAAAATTTGTGCAGTAAATTAACCTGAACTATTCACTATATAGAAATTCCACTTTACATTGTCTTAATAATGTAAAGTGGAATTTCTATATAATAGATGCCGTTTGTACCGTCAACCTTTTGTGCATTAAAAGATTTGCTTGCAACAACATTATTATTGCTAACTTTTAAATTACCGGAACTAATATCTATAGTCCATGGGAGTGTTTTTATGCGGACAAACGCCCTGTTAACACCCAGTGCGCCCATGTTGTTAGGCGCGCCAACATACATACAAGAGCGGAGCTGGTGGTTTCCAACGCCTTGTTGAGAAACAAAGATGTCCGTAACGTTGCCTGAGCTTTGCGTTGATTTAACATCAGGGTCAAGCTTAACAGGGTAAACGGTATTGTCCGAATTTAAGCCACTCTAAATCAAGGGTATAAGCTATTATACACCCTTCCGGCGTTTCACGCAAGTCAACTCTGATATTTTCAGTCGAATTCCCTTCCGCATCCTCTAAATATGGGGCAGAAATTGAGAATGGGGTGTCTGTTCCGTCAAAAAATGAGATTGAATTGTCATCATTTAATGTTGCTGTTAATTCAGTGCTTACATTATATGCAAAGGTGGTTATTTCTGTTGGTGCATTTAAGATTATATCTTCCTTAAGCTGATTTGATATCCGCATTAACCGAAAGAGCATCTTCTGACGAAAGCGATTCCGGCAAGGTAATTTCTATATCAGAATTTTTATTTTTGTATGTAAGAGTTCCATCATCGTTGGTTGCAAGAGCCAATGTGTTATCATAATTCTGCCATGCATCCTTTGCAGCATCAAAATAGTGTATAGGTTCAGAGTAAATGTACGCAACCTTAGAACCATCAGAACGCAAATATGTTTTGCTGTTTTCGGCTCGCAAGGATGAATCCTCCGCAATTACGGAAGGGGAGCCATCGCCGCTGTAAGAATTATAATTAAATGAGTTGCCCTCTCTGCCAAACGGATCTTCCAAAACCGCATTGGTTGAAAGCGGTAAACTGGTTAAGCACACGGTAAGTGCAAGAATAAGCGAAATTGTTTTTAATAAAACCTTGTGAGATGATAATTTAGTTTTCATTTTGATTTCCCTTTCTGTAAATGTTATATTTCGTTGATGTTTCACTTGTTTTATATATAGCTTAATTTTAAACATACATAACGAATTCCCCCTTTCTTGAATAATTTTAAAATAATATTATATTTAAATATATTATATCATATAAATTTTTAAAATGTATGATTTTGGTATGAGTTGCATTAAATGCAACTGTATTCTTACCAAATTGGTTTCTTGATGAAGCTTTTTCAATTAGTTTTTGAGCAATTTGCTTTACTCTGTTCGACTAAATACTGTCCATATATCTGTTGACATACCACAACTGCTGTCAAATCAATATTCTGCAATAGAAGGAGAAATTGTAAACAACAAAAGACCCCCTGTTTTAGAAAAAATTAAGGAGTCAGTTGCTAATTCAAAATTGGTGTACCCGTGCGATTCGAACGCACAACCTTAGGCTCCGCAAGCCGTCTCGACTTCCCTATTGAGACCCTTTCCACCTTCTGTTATTAAACACCTATGGGTGGCAATGTGTGCACAGATTTTAGGTGCTACTACTGTCGAAATTGCTGTCAGATTATGAGCGGATAGTCCTGATTGTGGGCGGCGGGAGCAGGAAAAATTGCAGCTATATTTAGACTTATATTATGCATGTGGTGAGATATTGAAAGACCGAGGCATGACAGAAAGTTAATCGGAGAAGTAATATCTAGGTAACCACTGATTTAAAAAAACGAAAAAGTGTGATATAATAGAATAAAAAGCTAGGAGGGAAAATATGAGCTATCAGATGAGCATTGCAGATATAGAGTATGAAAATCGCAAGA
>JAISYX010000056.1 GCA_031269595.1 Oscillospiraceae bacterium | reverse complement strand
AATTCGTAATGCGTAATTCGTAATTAAAAAATGCGCAGCATTTCCGCCTTAAACTATTTATCTAAAACTTTAAAGGCTCGTAGGGGACGATGTCCACATCGTCCCGTTTTCCCCAAACTCTCAGGTATTCACGGTACGATGTGGACATCGTCCCCTACAAACCTTTTAAATTAATTTGCATATCAAATCACCACAATTTTCAACTTTCAATTTTCAATTAAAAAAGAGGGAAGCAAAACTGTGAACTTCGGTCTTATACGCTACATCTTAGGCTATATAATGCTCCTTGAGGGGGCTATGATGATTATCCCTGCGGCCATTGCGGGCGCAAGGCATGAGGATACCCACGGGGTGTTCCTTATAACCCTTGCTGTGCTGCTTGCGCTGGGGCTTGCTATGGTTATCAAAAAGCCTAAAAGCAAGCTCATGTACGCAAAGGAGGGCTTTCTTGGGGTGGTTCTCTCTTGGGTGGTGCTCTCACTTTTTGGCGCAATGCCCTTCTATTTTAGCGGTGAGATACCCAGCATTATAGATGCTCTGTTTGAGACAGTCTCCGGCTTTAGCACCACAGGAGCCACCATTTTAACCGATGTTGAGGCTCTGCCGGTCTCCCTGCTGTTCTGGCGCAGCATGACACAATGGATAGGCGGCATGGGAGTGCTCATGTTTATGCTGGCTATCCTGCCCATGGCAGGCGGCAGGAGCATCTTCCTTGCACGGGCGGAGCTGCCCGGGCCAACTGTGGGCAAGCTTGTGCCCAAAATGCGCATTACCGCCATGATACTCTATGTGATATACATAGGACTAACTCTGCTGGAGTTCTTCCTCTTACTGGCAGGTGGAATGCCGCTGTTTGACAGTGCCGTTAACGCCCTTGCCACGGCGGGAACAGGCGGCTACTCTGTGCGCAATGCGGGCATCTCCTATTACAACTCGGCCTATTTTGAGGGCGTTATCACCGTATTTATGATACTCTTCGGGGTTAATTTTAACGTGTATTTCCTTATTATTTTAAGAAGGCTAAAGCAGGTGTTTCAAATTGGAGAGGTAAAGGCATACATCGCTATTATACTTGTGTGCACAGCGGTAATAACTGTTAATATACTGCCTGTTTACGGCAGTGTGTGGCAGGCGTTTAGGCATTCCTCCTTTCAGGTGGGTGCGGTTATCTCCTCCACATGCTTTAATACAGTCGATTTTGACCTTTGGCCGCAGCTCTCCCGTAGCATTTTGCTCCTGCTTATGTTTATTGGAAGCTGCACAGGCTCTACAGGCGGCGGCTTTAAGGTTTTAAGGGTGATGATGCTGTTTAAAAGCGTTAAAAACGAGATTCGCAAGCAACTGCACCCCCGCTCCGTCTCCTCCATATATATTGATAAAAAGCCCGTTGGAGCAGGAGTTGCCGAGAGCGTTAACATCTATTTTGCGGCCTATTTTATTATCCTTGCCCTTTCAACCCTGCTGCTTAGCTTGGATAATTTTGATATGGAGACAAACATCACCTCCGCTGTTGCAAGCCTTAACAATATGGGGCCCGGCTTGGGCAGTGTAGTTGGCCCTACCGACAACTTTTCGGCATTTTCCTGGCACAGCAAGCTGGTTCTCTGCTTTGATATGCTTGCGGGCAGGCTTGAGATAATCCCCGTAATAACGCTGTTCTCCTCTGCCATGTGGAGGAGAAGAAGAGCCTAGCTTGAGTGAAGAGTGAAGAGCAAAAAGTGAAAAGTTGCGGTTAATTTGCTAACGCAAATTTTTGATTAAAGAAATGCTTTGCTAATTCCCCTCCCTATAGAGGGGTGTCAGGCATTCACTTGTGTTGAGTATTGCGCAAATCTGCAAAATGCCTGACAGGGTGGTATCTGAGGCTTGGATGCTTGCTCTGCTTTGGTGCTATTGAAAGCCGATACCACGTAAAACCACCCTGGCACTTTCGTGCCACCCCTCCACAGGAGGGGAATTCTTCACTCTGATTAATCAGGTGCCCCTACGAACCCTTTAATTAAAATTTGCGCAGCAAATTCACCATTAATTACGCATTACGAATTACGCATTTAAAAAAGTATATGTAAACTTCTTGTTAACATCTCAGCTCACCCGCAAAGCCCATGTCTAAGCCATTTTTAGCTCGCAAAAACCCGCTTTGAATCACTCAAAATTTGACTTTTTTCTTGAAATATGCTACAATATAACCCTAAATCGGGTATCTCTAAAAATTCGATAGGGGCACGGCATGCCGTGCCCCTACTATTGAATGGAGGCACACACCATGGTTGAATATGTGGATATTTACGACGAGGCTCTTACTCCACTTGGTTCTATTCCTAAG
This sequence comes from Oscillospiraceae bacterium, assembly GCA_031269595.1. Classification (GTDB taxonomy): domain Bacteria; phylum Bacillota; class Clostridia; order Oscillospirales; family Acutalibacteraceae; genus JAISYX01. The sequence continues at coordinate 19,586 of JAISYX010000056.1, read as the reverse complement.
TCTGAGGCACATGTAACAGGTGCTTGGCACAAGAGCTTTCATTGCTGGATTTTGCGCAGCGATACAAGCGGCGATTATGTCGTGATTCAAAAGCGCAACGGTTCAAGGTTTCATATGCCCAACAAGCTGGATATTTCGGCGGCTGGGCACTATCAGGCCGGAGAGGCCATAAGCGACGGCGTTAGGGAGATTGAAGAGGAGCTTGGCCTTGCTGTCCCCTTTGAGGAGCTGCTGTATCTGGGTATACAGCTTGGGGTTTATAAAAAGGGGCACATATTCAACAGGGAGTTCTGCTACACCTTCCTCTGTCAGAATAACCAACCTATTGAGGCTTACTCCATAGATTGCGACGAGGTAAGCGGACTGTATCAAATTGCTGTGCAGGATGGCCTTGACCTGTTTTGCGGCAGGGCGGATTCTATAAACGCAGCAGGCATAGAATATCTGCCTGAGAAAGGCGGCGTTGTACCTGTTACTCTCACAGTTGAAAGGTCTATGTTTACCAAGGCTACAGGCTCATATTACGGCAAAATATTTATGCTTGCCAAGGCATATTTTAAGGGCGAGCGTGATCTATTTATATAAACACCATTTAGAAAGGAAGATACAATATGAAACAGTTAAGTAAATCAGTTTATTACACAGGTACATTAAACCCAAACATGCGTGTGTTTGATGTTATAATGCGCACAGAATACGGCACAAGCTACAATTCCTATATAATAAAAGGAGCAAGCCAAACCGCTCTGATTGAGACCTCTCACGCCTCATTTTGGGATACCTTTAAGGAGGATATAGACTCCGTCCTTAATGGCAGAGGCATAGACTTCCTTATTTTAAACCACACAGAGCCGGATCATTCCGGCTGCGTGGCTCGGCTTTTGCAGGAGTACCCCAACCTAACCATAGTTTGCAGTCAGCCTGCCGCACTTTACCTCAAGAACATCACTAACATTGAAAATCTTAAGATACAGATAGTCAGAGACGGCGACACTCTCTGTCTTGGGGACAAAACCCTGCGCTTTATCAATGCGCCCTTCCTGCACTGGCCTGATTCCATGTTCACCTGGCTGGAGGAGGATAACTTCCTCTTCTCCTGCGACTTCCTCGGCTGTCATTTTTGCGAGCCGGAGGTTTTTGACACACGCATTCACTACCCCGAAAAATATCAGGATGCCTTAAAATACTACTACGACTGCATATTCGGCCCCTTCCCCACCTTTGTGCAAAAGGGCTTGGAGAAGATAAAGGATTTGCCTATACGCATGATTTGCCCCAGTCACGGCCCAATCTTGACAAGCAGAGAGTACATCGCCAACGCAATGTGGGCTTACAAAACCTGGTCTGCAAGCAAGGCTAACGAGCGCAAGCTTATCCCCCTGTTCTACTGCACGGCCTACGGCAACACGGCCAAGCTGGCCGAGGCAATACGCAAGGGCATACTGCGCACCCTGCCCAATGCAGAGGTTAATGCCTATAACCTAATAGAACATACGCAGGATGAGCTGGCAGCTCTTCTTAACAGCAGCGACGCCTTTTTAATTGGTGCTCTAACCATAAACAGAGACGCTGTGCCGCCTATCTGGCAGCTGCTATCTCATGTGGATGCTATTAACATAGCAAAGCGTCCCGCCGCACTTTTCGGCTCTTACGGCTGGAGCGGAGAGGGCTTTGCCAACACCGCCGAAAGGCTCAAGGGGCTTAAATGCAAGCTGTTTGATGAGCAGTTTAAGGTTAACTTTGTACCCAGCGAGGCCGATTTAGCTGCGGCTGAGCAGTTTGGGGCAGAGTTTGCAAAAAGCTTATAAAGCGGAGGTAAATCAACATGAAAATCAAAGCAATAGCCCTTGTTCTGGCCTTAATCCTTACCCTTACCGCCTGTGGCGGCAATAGTAAATCTGCAAGCAGTCTCCCGCCGCTGGATTTAACCGGCCGAGAGTATACCATTCCGCCTGAGAGAGACTTTGAAAGCAGCGACTTCTTTGCTGCAAACAGAGAAAAGTACAAGCTTAAGGAGGCCTCCGAAAGCCCCGAGAGCTACTTTACAGAAAATCAAAACAGCCTGACAGACGAGGAGATAATGGCCTGGTCGCTAATTTCAGAAGGGGCACTTGCTGAAATAGTTTGGCCCGCTGCCTTTGCCCGTTTAAGCTCCGACCCAAAGGGCTTTTTGACTAAGCTGGCCGCCAATAATGATTTTACCCAAAATCAAAAATATCTTGTGTGCGGCATTGCTGCGCAAGGGGTATACGGCTTTGTAAGCAGATACCCTAACGCCAACGCCTTTGCAGAGCTTATGGCCTTGCAAAAGGCACTAAGCTCAATTTCAACGGACGCCGCTAACGAAAAGGCCGCCGATTTGGCTATGTTTTTAATTAAGAATATTGATACTATGTAAATGTCAGCTTTTTGTCAAATCCCCTTGCAATTTGTTGTATTTATGCTATAATCATGGTGGGAGCTTTAGCTCCTACCATGAGGGAATCGGCAAATAGTGAAGCGGCGGTTGCCACTCTCCTGTAAAGGAGGTGGTGCAATGAAATACATGTATGTGTATCTTCTTGCTTTAACCTTATTGTTGTTATTGGTTATTGCCATTAAGCAATAAAAAGAGTTATCCCGCCTGTTGAGTCATAACAGACGGGATTTGTTTCGTTTTTGTTATTTGGGCAACCGCTATTTCAAGTCGATTTCCTCTACCTTTTATTATACGCCTATTAATTAGAAAAATCAATATATTTAAGGAGAAAATTTTAAATATGAAATGGACAGGCTTAAACGAACTAAGAGAAAAATACCTCAGCTTTTTTGAGAGCAAGGGGCATCTTCGGCTGCCCAGCTTCCCGCTGATACCGCAAAACGATAATTCATTGCTGCTTATCAACTCAGGCATGGCTCCCATGAAAAAGTACTTCACAGGAGAGATTACCCCGCCCCGCAAGCGGGTTACCACCTGCCAAAAGTGCATACGCACGCCGGACATAGAGCGTGTTGGCATAACCGCACGTCACGGCACATATTTTGAAATGCTGGGCAACTTCTCCTTTGGCGATTACTTCAAGCATGAGGCCACCAAATGGGCGTGGGAGTTCTGCATAGATGTGCTGGAGCTACCCGCTGACAGGATCTGGGTCTCTGTTTATGAGCAGGACGACGAGGCTGTGGAGATATGGACAAAGGAGGTTGGAGTTGACCCCTCCCGCATAGTCCGTCTTGGCAAAGAGGATAACTTCTGGGAGCACGGTGCAGGCCCTTGCGGCCCTTGCTCAGAGCTTTATTTTGACAGAGGCGAGCAGTACGGCTGCGATTCGCCAACCTGCGGCGTGGGCTGCGACTGTGACCGCTATGTGGAGTTTTGGAACAATGTGTTCACTCAGTTTAGCAACGACGGCAACAACAATTACACCCCTCTTGACCACCCCAACATAGACACAGGCATGGGCTTGGAGCGTCTGGCATGTATTATGCAGGGCGTGGATAACCTCTTTCTGGTTGATACCGTGCAAAAAATAATGAAGCATATAATTGATATTTCAGGGGTTGCCTATGGCTCAAGCCCAAAAACGGACATATCCCTGCGTGTTATCACCGACCATATACGCTCTACTACCTTTATGATAGGCGATGGCGTAATGCCCTCAAACGAGGGCAGAGGCTATGTACTGCGCCGTTTGCTGCGCCGTGCAGCAAGACACGGCCGTCTTTTAGGCGTTACACACACCTTCCTAAGCGAGGTCTGCGATACCGTTATTGAAGAGAACAAGTCGGCATATCCTGAGCTTGCCGAAAAGCGTGATTTTATCAAAAAATTAATAGGTGTAGAGGAAGAGAGCTTTGCCAAAACCATAGATCAGGGCTTGCAGCTTTTAGAGAGCTACATCAATTCAGAAACTAAGGAGCTTAGCGGCGAGGCGGCCTTTAAGCTTAACGACACCTACGGCTTCCCCATAGATTTAACCGTGGAAATACTTGCCGAAAAGGGCATAAGTGTTGACACAGAGGGCTATCACGCCCTTATGAAGGAGCAGAAGACCCGTGCCCGCAATGCCCGCAAAAACGCAGGAGCAGACGCCTGGGAGGGCAAGGGCAATGTGCTGGAAAACATCCCAGCTACGGAGTTTGTTGGTTATGGGAATACCCTTGCCGGAGCAGAGGTGCTTGCTCTTCTTCAAGACGGTGAGCGTGTTAAAATAGCGCAGGGCGGCAGTGAGGCAATCGCCATTCTTAATCAAAGCTCCTTTTATGCCGAGAGCGGCGGTCAGGTTGGCGATATAGGCATATTTGAAAGCGATAAGGCCATAATCAAGGTTTTGGACACCACTAAGAACCATTCCGGTCTCTTCCTGCATAAAATCCTTATTGAAGCGGGAGAGCTAAGCGAGGGCGACACTGTAACCGCAAAGGTTGATTTTGAAGCAAGAGCCGCAACAGAGCGCAACCACACGGCGGCGCACCTGCTGCAGGCGGCCTTGCGTCAGGTTTTGGGCACTCATGTGGAGCAGGCGGGGCAGCTTGTCAGCCCCAAGGGTGTGCGCTTTGACTTTACACACTTCTCCGCTCTGACAGAGCATGAGCTTGCCTCTGTTGAATATGCGGTTAATCTGGAGATACTCCAAAGCATAGATGTCTTTACAAAGGAAATGCCCATAGACGAGGCAAAAAAGCTGGGTGCTATGGCTCTGTTCGGGGAAAAGTACGGCGATGTTGTGCGTGTGGTTAAGGTGGATGATTTCTCCATTGAGCTATGCGGAGGCACGCACATCTCCAACACGGCAAGGCTTGGCCTGTTTAAAATAGTCTCTGAGGCCTCTGTGGCCTCTGGTGTCAGGCGCATAGAGGCCGTAACAGGCGAGGGTGTGCTTGAGCTGCTGGATTCCACCCTAAAAACAGTTAAGGATTCCGCCGCAGCAATGAAGCTAAACAATCCAAGTGAGCTTGTGCGCCGCTCGGTGCAGCTTAGCACAGAGCTTAAGGATAAGGATAAGGAAATAGAAAAGCTTAACGCAAGGCTGGCAAATATGCAAATTGAAAGCAAGCTTGCAAACGCCGCAGAGGTCAACGGCCTGCGCCTTGTTAAGGGTATATTTAAGGATACCACCCCCGACGCTCTGCGCCAGATGTGCGACAGAATCAAGGATACCATGCCCGACGGCGTGGCGGTTCTGGCCTGTACAAACGGCGATAAGGGCAATATCTGCGTTGCTGTGGGCAAGGAGGCTCTGACCAAGGGTGCTCACGCAGGCAACATAATAAGAGAGGTTGCGGCTCTGGCCGGAGGCAAGGGCGGCGGCCGCCCAGACAGTGCCATGGCGGGCATTAAGGAGCTGGATAAGCTGGAGGGCGCAATGGACAGCGTTGAGGAGATTTTAAAGAAGTAAGCTGCAAGAGGCAAGAGACAAGAAGTAAGAAGTAAGAATTTGGCAACTCTAAAAGCTGTAGGGGATGATGTCCACATCATCCCGTAAATACCACGAATTTCGGGGAAACGGGACGATGTGGACATCGTCCCCTACGAACCGTGTACATTTTTTGATTTTACAAAATAGTTAGGGGAATTTGTATGATTGACATTACCGAGATAAGATGTCCGCACTGTAAGGGCACTGTTACTCTTAACAAACAGCGCAACGTGGCAGTGTGCGAATATTGCGGCAAAACGGTTGCTGTAGACGGACTTCCAAAGCCACCAGCTCCAACAGATTATTACCCCTTTGTGGTTAATTCCGAGGGGGTTTTAACGGGCTATCTTGGTGCAGGAGGGCAGGTTAAAATCCCTGAGGGGGTTAAGATTATATGGCAGGGCGCATTTGCCAACAGGAGCAATATAGGCCTGCTTCAATTCCCCAAAACCCTTGAAATAATAGGGCAGGGAGCATTTGCAAGCTGCACGGGCTTAACACGGGTTTTTATCCCGGGCAATGTTAAAATAATAGGTACTCAGGCCTTTGAGGGCTGCCTCAACCTTACAAGCATTGTGCTGTGCGAGGGCGTGGAGCAAATAAACGACAGAACCTTCAAGGGCTGCGCAATAAGCTCCATTCTTATACCAAAATCTGTTAAGCTGCTAAACTCCTATGCCTTTTTGGGCTGCAAAAATCTGGTGCACATTGAGCTAATGGGCTCTGTAATGCTAAGTCATAACGATATTGTTGCAGACTCCGCCTACAAAAGATGGCAGGGCGCGCAATGGGTTAAGCAGGGCGGCCTGTGCGCCCTGTGCAAGGGAGCAGTGACTGCCGGCAGCTATGTTTGTTCAAGGTGCGGGCGGCCGTTGATTGTTTAGAAAGTGAGGATTTATAATAATGAGTTGTATTTTTTGCAAAATTATAGCGGGTGAAATTCCCGCAAACAAAATCTATGAGGATGAGAAGGTGCTGGCCTTTTATGATATAGACGCCAAAGCACCCGTGCACTTCCTTATAATACCCAAGGAGCACATCACCTCTGCTGCGGAGATTACCCCCGCAAACAGCAGCATTGTCGCCTATATCTTTGAGCTTGCCGCCAAGCTTGCCAAGGAGCTTAAGCTAGAAAATGGCTTTCGCATTGTTAACAACTGCGGAGTAGAGGGCGGACAGACCGTGGAGCATCTGCATTTTCACGTACTGGCGGGCAGACTGCTGGCGTGGCCTCCGGGCTGAGTTTGATTCAATGCATAATTCATAATGTATAATTTATAATTATTATACTGTAAGGAGGCGTTCCATGAAACTAATTGAAATAAAGTGCCTGCATTGCGGCGGCTCGGTTACTATTGATACCTTTAACAATCAAGCTGTGTGCGATTATTGCGGCAAGAGCTTTATGCTGGAACAGCCTGATGGTCAAATGCTGCCGCCTCCTCCTATTCCCGCAGCACCAGTGCCAACACCCGTTCCCTCTCCGCCTTCTGAACCCGTTGCTGCGCCTCTCCCTGTTATTGCTGCTCCGCCCCCGCCCACTTTTGTTATAAAGGATGCAGTGCTTGTTAAATACAACGGCAAAGGCGGCGAGGTTGAAATCCCCGAGGAGGTTCAGGCTATAGGCAAGGCTGCCTTTGCAAGCTGCAAGGGCTTAAAGCGAGTGATTACTCACAGAGGGTTAAGGAGCATCGGCGCAAGTGCTTTTTTGTGGTGCTCCGCTTTAAATAGCGTAACCCTGTGTGAGGGCTTGGAGAGCATAGGCGAGAGTGTCTTCTCTCATACTGCTATCAGGACGGTTCATATCCCCGCCTCTGTTAAGGAGCTTAACCAATTTGCTTTTAACATGTGCAGTAGCTTGGAGCATATTGAGGCAGCGGGAATACTTACCACTCCCATTATAACTACAGGCAGCTACCGCAAAAGGTGCGAGGAGAAATGGCTGAGCCAAGGCAAAAAATGCGCCTATTGCGGCGGCAATATTAAGACTATAGGCTTTAATGTCGGGTTTGTGTGCAAGAGCTGCAAACGACCAATTATTGTTTAATCACATGCAAGGAGTAGTTATGAGGTTAGTTGATATAAAATGCCCCCACTGCACAGGCTCGGTAACACTTGATGCCTTTAGCAACACCGCTGTGTGCGATTATTGCGGCAAAAGCTTTATGCTGGAAGCAAACGAAGCAGATAAAATTAAATCCGCTGCTGTGCCTGATTCCTCTGTGCTAAAGCAAAATCCTGATTTCAGGTTTTTTGGCAAGTGGCTTGATTCATATATAGGCACGTCTGCAGAGGTTGTTGTGCCTAATGGTGCTATTAAAATTTGCGCACAGGCTTTTAAGGGCAACAAGACTGTCACCTCGGTGCATTTGCCTAATACCTTAAATGTTATTGAATATGATGTATTTTACGGCTGCCAGTCCCTTAGCACAATTAATATACCCGCAAGTGTTACGCACATTGGAGGGCATGCCTTTTATAAATGTAGTAGCTTACAAAGCATTACTATTCCATCCGGCGTAAAATCTATAAGCTCACATGCATTTTCAAATTGCACTGCGCTTAACTCTATTACGCTAAGTGAAGGGCTTGAGCAAATACAGGCTGGTGCTTTTTTAAACTGCGCCATAAGCTCTATTGCAATTCCAAAATCTGTGCTGTTCATGGACAAGAATATTTTTCTGGGCTGCAAAAATTTAGAGCATATACGCATAAACGACCCCTTACTTATTAAATGCGACTTGTCTTTTAGTGCAAAATACACAGAAAGACAAAAGGCTCAGTTTTTAAGCCAAGGCAAGAAATGCGCATTTTGCGGCGGGGCTGTTAAAGATGTTACCTATCAGTGCAAGCAATGTAAAAGAATCATAATAGTATAAACAAATTGGAGTGTTAGCATGAAATATTACAATATGTCAATTGCGGGCTGTCAACGCAGCCTGCCTATCTGTCAGGTTAACGAGCACCTAGATATAGCGGCCTTTATCATGCTGGGTGACGTGGAAATCACCCAAAAATGCGCAGAGGAGCTGCTTAAAATCTGCCCTGAGTTCGATTTGATTCTAACCGCCGAGGCCAAGGGCATCCCTCTTGCCCACGAGCTGGCTCGTCAAAGCGGCAAGCCCTATCTGGTTGGGCGTAAAGGCAAAAAGCTTTATATGACAGAGCCCCTTGAGGTCAAGGTTAAATCTATCACTACCGATAAAGTGCAAACCCTGTATCTCTCCTGTGAAGAGGCCGCAAAGCTAGAGGGCAAGCGGGTTCTTATTGCCGACGACGTGATAAGCACGGGGGAATCCCTGCTTGCACTTGAAAGGCTGGTGGAGCTTGCAGGCGGCAAGTTGGCAGGCAAAGCCGCTGTTCTGGCGGAGGGAGAGGCTGCAAACCGCAAGGATATAAGCTATTTGGAGGCACTGCCTCTGTTTTTCAAATGAGTTGTCCTAAAAAACCGTAGGGGCCGACCTATGTGTCTGCCCAGACCACCGTAAAAATCCCCGTCTTTGGGCAGACACATAGGTCTGCCCCTACCAAAATAAACCTAAAAGATTAGTGTGAAAATAACAAGAAAGGTGGAGACGCAGGCATACTAGACAATTTTTTCATAGATTGTCGTGTGCGGGTTCTCTAACACATGGTGTTTGTATAAACATGAGCACATTATACTTTGAGTGTAACATGGGTGCAGCCGGAGACATGCTCTCTGCGGCACTGCTGGAGCTGCACCCTGCGCCTGAGGCCTTTGTTGAAAGGCTGAATCAAATAGGCATACCAGGGGTTAAAATCAAGGCTGAACCCGCACAAAAATGCGGCGTTTCGGGTACATATTTCAGCGTGGAGATAGGCGGCGAACACGAGGGTGAGCACCACCACCATGAGCACGGCCACTCACACCACGGCAGCGGCTTGGGTGATATAACAGAGCTTATTGGCGAGCTGGCTATCCCTGAGGAGGTCAAGGTCTCCGCCGTTGCTGTGTATAATCTGATTGCCGAGGCCGAGAGCAAGGTGCACGGCAAGCCCGTTGAGCAAATCCACTTTCATGAGGTAGGCACTCTTGACGCCGTTGCGGACATTGTCTCTGTGTGTCTGCTGATTCACGAGCTTGCGCCTAAGTGCATTCTGGCCTCCCCTGTGGTAACCGGCTTTGGTAGTGTCCATTGTGCCCACGGCGAGCTGCCTGTCCCTGCCCCTGCCACAGAGCTGCTCTTGCGTGGCATACCCATTCAGGGCGGGGATATTCAAAGCGAGCTCTGCACTCCCACAGGTGCGGCTCTGCTCAGGCATTTTGTCAGCGAGTTCAAGGCCATGCCGCCTATGCGTGTTCAAAAGACAGGCTACGGCATGGGGCGCAAGGACTTCCCCCGTGCCAACTGCCTCCGTGCCTTTTTAGGCGAGGCTGAGGATAACTCAGGCGATTTAGTTTATGAGCTGTGCTGCAATCTTGACGATATGACCCCCGAGGCTCTGGCTCTGGCGCAGCAAATCCTTATGGAGTCCGGTGCGCTGGACGTTTACACCGCTCCTATTGTAATGAAGAAGGGCAGGCTTGGCTCGCTGCTTAGCTGCCTCTGTCCGCCGCAAAAAAAGGAGGAGCTTGTCGCCCTTATCTTTAAACACACAAGCACCATAGGAATTAGGGAGACAGCGCACAAAAGGTATATTCTAAGCCGCCGCAAGGAGCTGCGCCAAACCCCATTCGGGGAGCTTGAGCTTAAAATTTCATCGGGCTACGGGGTGCAAAAATCCAAGCCGGAGTTTGAACATATTGCAAACATTGTGCGTGACTTGTAAATATTATTAAATAAACAATTGATTTTAGTTTAATTAAGTGGTATAATTATTATATTTGAATGTTGATGTGAATGTTATTGCTATTACTTTTTAAAAAATATAGTGTTAAGGTTCGCCAATCTTCAACAGATTTCATGCTATTCTCTATGGGATAATCAATATAGATTTATCTTATAAAAAAGGATGGCTTGAAATTATGAATAACTTTTTTTTTAAAAAAGGGCAGGCTGCTTTAAATGCAAATCAGCTTGCAATCTACAATGAATTACGTGAAACAGCTGTAGAGATACGCAGCGCAAAATCCCTTTTTGAATCGGTAAGCAATGAGGATTTAGTTGAGGCGTGTGTATTTAGGCTGGAAGGGCTTTATGCAAAGCATAGATATTTGCTAAAGCAGGCAAAGGAGCTGGGGCTTCAGGTGGACCCGTTCAGTGGAATCACTGGCGAAACCGCCTAAGGCTTTTATTAAGGCCTCTCCTTTGCTGTTTTAATTCGTAACATCGGAGAGGTTTTAATAAATGAATGTTAAAACAAAGCGTGCGCTACTACTGCTGCTGTTGGTTGTATGGGATGTCCTTTCGGTTATAGTGGCTATAAATATAGGCGTGTTGGTTACAACAGGCAGGCATATCCCACGCTCACAGCTGGATGATATGACCTCCTTTCTTACCATAGTAACCATATGCTATATCATCGCCAACGTACTAACGGGCAGCTATAAGGTTATAAAAAAGCGCAAGGCGGAATTCGGCGACGCCATGCGCCTTGCCATTGCCTGCATTATAGGTGCGGCGGCTACATACGCCTCTACACTCTTTATGTTTGACGGCGGCACAAAAAACTTTAGCTACTTCTATATAGGGGATAGCTTTACAATTATGCCCCTTTATGTATTATATGTAATTTGCGTTTTCTCTTGGGTTTTAATGATTATAGGCCGCATGGGCACAAGATTTTTTGAAATGGCCAATAATTATTGGATAACCGTTAACAACAGGGACAGCATGAAGCGTGTGCTTATATTCGGCGCAGGTGAGGCCGGCTCAGCCCTTGTTAAAAAGCTGCAGGAAAACCCTCAAGATAACCGCATTCCCGTTGCAGCAATAGACTGTAACGAGAATATCTGGGGTCAGAGTATAGGCGGCGTGCCTATACTAAACGGCGGCAACGAGATTCTTGAAAGCTCTATCAAAAAATTTCAGATAGACGAGGTCATTGTGGCCATACCCTCTGCCTCCCGCAAGCTGCTTAAGGATGTTTTAGCCTCTTGCAGCAACGAAAAGGTTAACATGCTCCGCTTTGGCACTATTGAGGACGTGGATTTAAGCGACCTTTCCAACACGCAAATAGGCAACATTAATTTAGAGGATTTGCTCCGCCGTGACAGTGTAGACCTTGACATGGAGGTTGTAAACAGCTTTATACGTGATAAGGTTGTGCTGGTAACAGGAGGCGTTGGCTCAATAGGCTCAGAGATTTGCCGTCAGGTTTTAAGCTTTGGCTGCAAGTTTCTTGTCATAGTAGATTTTAACGAAAACGGCCTGTTTGAAATTAACAACGAATTTCAAGCTAAGTTTGATACCTCAAGGTATGTTACTATCTTAGGCTCAATACGTGATTTAAACCGTCTGCGTGAGCTCATGGCCAAATACAAGCCCTCGGTGGTGTTCCATGCGGCGGCGCACAAGCATGTGCCTATGATGGAAATTAACCCCCGTGAGGCCATTAAGAATAACGTTTTTGGCACTCTGAACACCTGCAGAGCCTGCGAGGAGTTCGGAGTTGAAAAGTTTATACTTATCTCCACCGATAAAGCGGTTAACCCCACCAACATCATGGGTGCTTCAAAGCGCATTGCAGAGCGTGTTGTGGGCATGATGAACGCCAGACATAAGGGCACCTCCTACGCCGCCGTGCGTTTTGGCAATGTGCTGGGCAGCAACGGCTCTGTTGTGCCTGTTTTCCGCAGGCAAATTGAGGCAGGCGGCCCTGTTACCGTCACCCACCCCGACATGTGCCGCTACTTTATGACTATCCCCGAGGCTGTGCAGCTGGTGCTGGAGGCCGGAGCTATGGCCAAGGGCAGCGAGACCTTTGTTTTGGATATGGGCGAGCCTGTTAAAATTTACGATTTAGCCTGCGATTTAATCCGCCTTTACGGCTATGAGCCTGACGAGGAGATTAAAATAGAGTTTACCGGCCTGCGTCAGGGCGAAAAGCTGTTTGAGGAAATTCAGCTTGGCGATGAAGCGGTTGAAAAAACCCCCAACAACAAGATATTCATTATGAAGTCTGTGCCCGAAAAGGAAGAGGAGCTTAAGGATAAAATAAGCGAGCTTGGCGAACAGCTAACGGCCATGAGCATGGACGAGCTGTGCGGGCGTGTGCTGGAATTAGTCCCGGGCTTTAAGCACAACAAAGAGGGCGGCCAGCTGTAATAACACATAATAACGGTGAGAGGATATAAACTTAAATGGATAGGATAAAATATGCTTTAATCGGTTGCGGGCGTATATCGCCAAATCACATTGAGGCCGCTAAAAATAACAGCGAAGCTATTGAATTGGCGGCGGTTTGTGATTTGCTCCCTGAAAATATTGAAAAGATGCTAACACAAACCGATTCCTTGGCTCTGCCTATTAACAGGTATACCGATTATAAAGAGATGCTTAAGGCTGAAAAGCCCCAGCTTGTGGCCATAGCCGCCGAGAGCGGCGAGCACGCTAAAATAGGCCTTGACTGCATAGAGGCGGGCTGCAATGTTATAATAGAAAAGCCTATCGCCCTCTCAATTGCAGACGCAAACGCCCTTATTGAGGCGGCGGAGCGCAAGGGTGTTAAGCTCTGTGCCTGTCATCAAAACCGCTTTAACAAATCCATTTCCAAAATACGCTCAGAGCTGGAGTCCGGCCGCTTTGGCCGCCTGCTTCACGGCACGGCGCACATTCGCTGGAACAGAGGCCCTGATTACTACACTCAAGCCCCTTGGCGGGGCACCTGGGCGCAGGACGGCGGCTCACTTATGAACCAGTGCATACATAACATAGACCTGCTGCGCTGGATGATGGGCGATGAAATAACCGAGGTTTACGCCTATACTGACAGAATGCTCCACGATTACATAGAGGCTGAGGACTTAGGCGTGGCTATAATCCGCTTTGCAAATGGCTCATACGGAGTTATTGAGGGCACAAGCAACGTGTATCCCCAAAATCTTGAAGAGACCCTGTATATATTCGGCGAGACGGGAACGGTTAAGGCCGGAGGCAAGTCTGTAAATATCATTGAGGAATGGCACTTCCCCGATACCTCACCGGAGGAGGGGGAGAAAGTAAAGGCGGAGTTTCAGGAGATACCAAAAAACGTATACGGCTTTGGTCACACGCCCCTTTACACAGACGTTGCAGCAGCCATAAACCAAAACCGCCCCCCTTATGTAGACGGACACGCAGGCAAAAGAGCTCTTGAGTTGGTGCTTGCTATATATAAATCGGCAGCAGAGGGCAAGCCCGTTAAACTGCCGCTGGAGAACATTTCAACCTTAGATTTTAGCGGCCGCTTTGGCAACGCCAAGCCAAGATAAACACCCTGTGTTAGAGGCAGTGGTTGCTAACCAAATTAAAATTTGGAGCAACTGTGCATTGGTGCTGTTAGCCAAATGCAAGATTTGGACAGCACCGCAAGCCCGCACACTAATACTCTACCCTTAAAAATGGAAGAAGGAATAAACAATGCAAGCTTATGAGAAATTCATAAACTACGCCCTGCCCTATTGGGATGATACTGAAATTGAGGGCATAACCGATACCATCCGTTCAAACTGGTGGTCAAGGGGGCCAAAAACAGCCGCATTTGAAGAACGCTTTGCCAAAAGTGTCGGCGCAAAATACGCCATAGCCATGAACTCCTGCACAGCGGGCTTGCACATTGCCCTTATGGCTCACGGCATAGGCGAGGGTGATGAGGTTATAGTCCCCGACATAACCTTTTGCGCCTCGGCAAACACGGTTATACACGCCGGTGCACGGCCTATTCTGGTGGATATACTGGAGGAGACCGGACTTATAGACCCCGCAGCTATAGAGGCGGCAATCACTCCAAAAACAAAGGCTATAGTCCCCGTGCACTACAGCGGTCAGGCCTGCGATATGGAAGCTATAGAGAGAATAGCAAAAGAGCATAATCTGGTTATAATTGAGGACGCCGCACACGCCGTTTACACCACCTATAAGGGCACTCCCATAGGCGGCCTTGGACACACAGCCTCATTCAGCTTTTACGCAACCAAAAATCTGGCCACCTCTGAGGGCGGTATGCTAACCACAGACAATGAAGAGGTAGCCAACAAGGCAAGGGTGCTAAGCCTGCACGGCATGAGCCGAAATGCATGGAATCGCTACGCAAAAGGCGGCAGCTGGTTCTATGAGGTGGAGTATGCTGGATATAAATATAACATGACAGATTTGCAGGCCTCTCTTGGCCTTGCACAAATGGATAAGCTGGAGAAAATGCAGGCTATCCGTGATAAATACGCTAAATTTTATGATAAGGTTATAGACGGAATAGAGGGTATAGAGCATCTTAAAACCATGGATTACGGCCGCCACGCATGGCATCTTTACGGTATTAAGATAGACGAAACCAAGCTGAACATAAACAGGGATAAATTTATAGAGGAGCTTACCGCCCTAAATATAGGCACAAGCGTCCATTTTATTCCCGTTCACTTGCATCCCTTATATAGAGAAAGCTTTGGATACAAACAGGGTGACTTCCCCCATGCTGAGCACTATTTTAGCCAGATTCTCTCAATTCCCCTGTATCCTTCCATGACAGAGGGTGAAATAAACTATGTTGCTGAAGCCTTACAGTTCCTTGCCGCCAAGTATGCAAAATGCTGCGGTTAAGCCGTATTATGATATTTTAAAACGCCGTATGCCTGCTCTAGTTTTAAAGCGGGCATTTGACATAGTATTTTCTATTGCGGCAATACTAGTACTATCAATAATTATGCTTATAACGGCACTTATTGTTAAGCTAAGCTCTAAAGGGCCTGTTTTTTACAGGCAAGAGAGAGTGGGCGCAAACGATAAAATTTTCAAAATTCTTAAGTTCCGCACAATGGTGGTGGATGCCGACAAGCTCGGCCCTGCTGTTACGGCGGGCAAGGATAACCGCATTACTCCCCCGGGCAAGTTCCTGCGCAAGTTCCGCTTGGATGAGTTCCCACAGATGTTCAACATACTAAAGGGTGATATGACCCTCCTTGGCACAAGGCCGGAGGTTCGCAAGTATGTGGATTATTACACCCCTGAGATGATGGCAACTCTGCTTATCCCCCCGGGGATGTTCGGCACCTCCAGCTATAAATTTAGAGATGAATCCGACATGCTGGAGGACGCAGAAGACCCCGAAAAGGTGTATATAGAGCAGATACTGCCTATTAAAATGAAGATAAATTTGGAATACACCGCCGATTTAAGCCCCTTAAACGACTTTAAAACTCTAATGATGGGCATAGCTTGCCTATTTCAATAATTATAGTCAAGCAGCTCAAAAGCGGCTTGACCAACAAAGGAGGCAGCCATGAAAATTGCATTGCAAACACAGGCACTCACCAAACGCTACGGCATACAGCTTGCACTTAACAACGTTAATATAACTGTAGAAAAGGGCAGCATTTACGGCCTTGTGGGGCAGAATGGTGCAGGCAAAACAACCCTTATACGCTGTGTTGCGGGGCTAACCTTTCCCACCTCAGGGTTTGTTGAATTGCTGGAGTCACAGGGCGCAGATCTCCCTCTTGCCCGCAAAAGGATAGGCGCAATTATTGAGCAGCCCTCCTTTTACCCCAACCTCACCGCAAGGCAAAACCTTAACTACTTTTGCAAGCTAAGGGGCATAAAATCAGCCGCAGCAGCGGACGAAGCCTTGGCTCTGGTTAATCTGACTTATACAGGCAACAAAAAATTCAAGGATTTTTCACTGGGTATGAAGCAGCGTTTGGGTCTTGCTCTTGCTATGCTGGATAAGCCTGAGTTCCTCTTCCTTGATGAGCCTGTAAACGGCCTTGACCCCTCCGGCATAATAGAGATTCGAAACATCATAAAGCACTTGGCGGAGCAGGGCATAACCATTGTAATCTCCTCCCATATACTCACAGAGCTGGCGCAGGTAGCCACTCATTACGGCTTTATACACAAGGGCGTGCTGCTTAAGGAGCTAACCGCACAGGAGCTTGAGCTGCAAACAACCAGCAGCGTGAGCTTTATAATCAACGATTCCGCACTTGCAGCTAAGGTGCTTTTGGAGAGGTTCGGCATTACCGCAAGAATCCTCTCACAAACAGAGCTGGTGGTGGATTCAGGCCTGACAGAGACAGGGGAGCTCTCACGTGCACTGTTTGAGGCAGGGCTGACCATAACCGGCATAGCCGAGCAAAATCTGGGCTTAGAGGCCTATTATATGAGCTTGATAGCAAAGGAGGGGGCATAATGTTAAACCTGATGAAGGCTGATTTTTACAGGATACTCCGCAGCAAGGGCTTGTATATAAGCTTTGGCTTATATTGGCTTTTTACGGCAGGAGTTTCTGCTCTGCTAAGAAATAACGCAAGCTATATTGATGAATCAAACGTGCCTCACATAATAGACTTGGGCTATCTTAAAGGCATAGATGCCCTTTTAATTACAGATATATCCACACTCATTTATGTGTTTGCGGCCGCACTCTTTGTTTTGGGAGCGGCGGACTTTTCCTCCGGTGCTATTAAAAACACTCTGCTTAGCGGGCTTACACGCACAAAATACTTCTTTTCAAAGCTATTCACCTCATGGATACTCATTGTAATATTCTTTATAGGCAATCTGGCAGTCAGTGTTTTAAGCGCAACTATTTTTCATGGCTTTGGCAGCATTGAGGATTCCGCCACAGTTGTTCAGCTTTACGGGCAGGCAATTCCCACCGCTGATTTTATACGGGATTTGCTTTGCAATATGGGCGGTTTGCTGTTTGGCGCAATAACAGCGGCCACAATTGGTATAGGGCTCTTGTTTATTACCCGCAGCGGTGCGGCAATGCTGGCAACCTATCTTGGCATTATGTTTGGGCTTAATCTTATAGTTACCATTGTAATGTTCATTGGCAAGGATTTTGATTTTATTGCAGGTATTGCAAGGATAGATTTTATAAATCAGTCTGCCATACTGGGCACCTTTGGCCAAAGCACAGCCGAGAACATAGCCAAGGCCTTTGCGGCGGTCGCTGTGTGGCTTGCTGCAAGCCTTTCTGCCGGACTGCTGGTGTTTAGGAAGAGTGAGATTAAGTAAATAGCATATTGAAAGGCTCAACTGAGTTTTTACGCAGTTGAGCCTTTATTCATTATATAACTTCGGAGTGAAATTCACATGTCATCTACACCCAAAAAACAAGCCCCCTTAAAGCGCAGCGCAGGCGTGCTTATGCCCGTCTCCTCTCTGCCCTCCCCATATGGGATAGGCACCTTTGGCCGTGCCGCTTACAGCTTTGCCAACTTTCTCAAGGCCGCCGGACAGAGCTATTGGCAAATCCTGCCCCTCTCCTCCACAGGCTTTGGCGACAGCCCCTATCAGAGTGTTTCGGCCTTTGCAGGCAACCCATATTTTATTGACCTTGATATGCTGGTTGAGGAGGGTCTCCTAGCACCGGAAGAGCCTCTGGCTTTTGAGTGGGGAGAAGACCCCGCAAGTGTTGATTACGCACTGCTTTATCAAAACCGTTACACCTTGCTTAAAAAAGCCTTTGCAAACAGCAAACACAGTGAGAGCCTTGAGTTTGCCTCATTTAAGGCGGAAAACTCCCTCTGGCTTGAAAATTACAGCCTCTTTATGGCCATCAAGGATGAGCAGGGCGGCAGGCCATGGGAGCTGTGGCCTAAGAATATCCAAAAGTGTGAGCAGGGCGAAATTGACCATTTAAAGGCAGAGCTTGCCGCTCAAATTGATTTTTGGCAGTTTGTGCAGTTTAAATTTTTTGCTCAATGGCAGGCCTTAAAGGCCTATGTCAACGGGCTGGGTGTGCAAATAATAGGCGATATACCCATCTATGTGGCCTATGACAGCGCAGATGTCTGGGCTAATCCTGAGCTTTTTAAGCTGGATGAGGAGCTGCAGCCCACAGCGGTTGCCGGTGTCCCGCCCGATTGCTTTAGCGAGGACGGCCAGCTTTGGGGGAATCCCATTTACAATTGGGATTTAATGGCCGCTCAGGGCTTTAGCTGGTGGAGAGGCCGAATGTCCCACTGTGCCAAGCTTTATGATGTAATCAGAATAGACCACTTTGTGGGCATAGCGCACTATTACTCCATAGAAGCCCCTGCCCAAAATGCCCGCACAGGCATATGGGAGGATGGCCCTGCCGCCGCCCTTCTGGAGGCCGTGAGCGAGGCCGTTGGCGAGCGCAAAATAATAGCCGAGGACTTAGGCAACGTAACCGAGAAGGTTATAGGCCTAAAGGAGAGCTTTGGCTATCCTGGCATGAAGCTGCTTATTTTCGCCTTTGAGGGCGGGGAGGAAAACCCCCATCTGCCCAGCCATTACACAGGCAACGAGCTTGTGTACGGAGGCACTCACGATAACGAAACCCTCACAGGCTTTGCAGAGGGTCTTTCAACCATACAGCAGGAGCTTGTGAGGGATTATCTTGAAATTGATGAAAATGACGATATAACCCAGGCCATAATCCGCACTGCCTATGCCTCTGAGGCGAATGTGGCTGTGTTCCAGATTCAGGATTATCTTGGCTTGGGGAATGAGGCTAGAATGAACACGCCCTCTACCCTAGGCGGTAACTGGATGTGGCGGCTAACAGAGGGGCAGCTAACAGCAGAGCTTGCTGTTAAGATGAAGCGGTTGGCTAAGAGGTATGGGCGTATTTGAGGTTGTTTTTTGTGGTGTTAGGACTTAGTGGGTTTTGGATTGGTCGCATTAATGTGCAGCAAGATATTATCATAACTTGTGCTCATGCCGCACGGGCACTTACTTTCTGTTTCGCCGAGAAAGTAAGCAAAGACGCGAGCAGGGGGCGCAGAGTCGCCGCTCCCACACTCATTCTGCGCCCCCTGCACCCCTGCCCATACCTCAAACGCAAGACGTTTGAGAAGCTGAGCGATAAGTTGTCATTTACACCTTTTCCGTCTGTTGTCTTTGTATAGCACTGTGCTAAGTCTAAAAATTTTAAAATGGCTAAAATGAAACAAACCCAGCCCAAAAGCTGATGGCGTCACCTTGGGCGAATCTTGTTCGCCCCCCGTGCAGAGCCGCTGCTCTGCCCCGTTTAAGGAGTGCAGAGGGAATCGGAATCCCTCTGCTCGTTTCTTTGCTTACTTTCTGGGCGAAACCAGAAAGTAAGTGCCCGTGC
>JAISYX010000052.1 GCA_031269595.1 Oscillospiraceae bacterium | reverse complement strand
GGCTTCTCAAACGTCTTGCGTTTGAGGGATGGGCAGGGGTGCAGGGGGCAACCACTGCGGCTTACTTTCTCGGCGAAACAGAAAGTTCGGGTTTTTTGCTTGCAAAAATGCAGCCTTTGGCTGCAACCGACTAAACAGCGTGCGTGCCCGTGCGGCATGAGCACAAACTGCGATAACCTCTTGCTACACATTAATGCGGTTAATTTAAAACTTAGCAGGTTTTAAACCTTAAACCTATTAGCAATATCCCTATCCGTCTCTTCAATCAGTTTGGCTGTGGATTCTAACCCCCTTGCTGTCTCCTGCAACAGCTCGCAGGTGGCCACAAGGCTTGGCTTAAGCTGCGCAAACCTCTCGCTGTAGGAAAGGCTTGCAGCACCTTCCCACTCGCCCTGTAAGGAGCGCAGCATCCTTTCAGATTGCTTGATTGTCTCGCCAAGCTTGGCGGCCTCGCTGTGGTAGTCTCTTGCTCTTATGCGCATTTCATCCGGACTTAGCTTTATTTGCTTACTT
The DNA here is from genome assembly GCA_031269595.1 of Oscillospiraceae bacterium. GTDB lineage: Bacteria > Bacillota > Clostridia > Oscillospirales > Acutalibacteraceae > JAISYX01. Next base: position 5,487 of record JAISYX010000052.1, on the reverse strand, counting down.
CTCATTTGTTTTCTCCCTATAGGGCGTAATGCCCGTCTTTTTTAATTGTTTTTGGATTAAAAGGTCTTTGTGTTAAGTGTCATTTTTAGCTTGATTATCTCGCTCTCCTTGATAAAATAGGCGTCTCCTGTCTCAAGTGGCTTTTTAAACCTGCGCATAACCTCCAAAGGCATATCTAGCACCCGCAGGTTATCTAAATCCTCAAATACAAGGAAGCGGCGGGCATCCTTAAGCCTTTTTATAGGCTCGGGAGCCATGTAAGAGAGCGAAACATTCTCATAATTTGAAAATATTATGCAGGCCTTTAATGTGCGGAGCTTGGCAGAGGATATGGCGTTGTAGCTCTCGTTAAGCTCTGCATCCTCGCCTATTATTTCGGCTACGTCGTTATTTTGCAGTATAAGCAGCAAAAGTGGTGCGGCGTTTAGCTCTTCCTCATTGCCCTCGGTGAGCAGGGCATACCGCCTTTGCAGCTCCTGCTCCCAGGCGGGAATAACACTGCGCACGGCCTGAGCGTCTGAGGTGTAGCTCTTAACACAGCCTAAGCCCTGAAGGGACTGGAACTTCTTGGAGACATCGTCAATTATAGTAACCTCAACAGGATTAAGGTCATTAAGCCTGTTAAAGGAGTAGAGCAGACGGCGCACAAAATTGCCCTTGCCAAAGCTCTCCTTGCCTGTAATGCCCAGAGTGCCAAGTGTGCTTATATCCAGTATGAATGGCTCAACAGTGCTGTAATTAAGCCCTGCCGCAAGCTGATACGGCCTTGTAAGCAGGTGCGAAAATTGCTCGTCAACATAGGTGTCGGTAAGCAGGGGCGGTATAACAGGGATAATACCCGCACGGCTGTGAGGATGTCTTGCGTTAACCTCATCTATAAAGCTGCGCATGCTGCGGGCTCTGTCTATCTCCTTTTCACCGCTAAAGGCCAAATAGCTCTGACACTCATAAATTTGCTTGTCTATTTCCATTATACAACGGCCTCGCACAGCCTTGGGTCTAATGCGGCAGTAGTCAAACAGATTGCCGTATTCGGCGGTATCGTTGCAGTGCAGGGCAATTACTGTAGAAAAGTTTGATATATACCTGTAGCTAATTCCTGTTGTCTGTGAATTTGCCATAAGCACTGAAAGCCCCACGGCCAAGCCCTCCCTGCACAGGAGCAGCAGAGCCTCGTTATCCTCCAGATACAGCTCCTGCAGGGCTGTCATGTTGTCTATCATAAGCACTATATGGGGCAAATCGGTGTAGCCTGCGTCAATATAGGCCGCAAAGGAGCTAACTCCTGCCGAGAGCAGCTTTTCCTTACGTATTGCAAGCTGAGCTGTTAACAGCTTGAACAGATTTTTAAGCTTTTCATCCTCGCCATAGCTTACAACGCCGCCCACATGATGTAAAGCCTCAAAGCCCTTTAGCACCATAGAGCCAAAGTCCAGGATATATATATTAACCTCATTGGGGCTGTATTTGGTTGCAAGGCTTCGTATTACCGATTGCAGTATATTGGTTTTGCCATACTGTGCAGAGCCTATAATAATTGCGTTGCGGGTGAATACATCAAGCTCGGCAGGGCCTTGATATTGGCTTGCGGGGTTATCGTAAACACCAATAGAGATAATTTTGTTTTCGGCCTCGCCCTCGGCGGGATACTCCAAAACGTCGGGAAGAGGGGGCATACAAATGCCCGCAAGGGGCGCAATGCCCTGCTTTTTGCAGTATGCAGATATATGCTCAACAATGGCCTCCAGCTGTGTTGCGGAATCTCCGCTCTGCTTATCAGGAGTTTTGCTGTATATCACCCTGCGCCTGCCTGCAAAATCTACAGAGCACAGTGCAAATTCCTTGATTTTACCGTTGTCGTCAACCCTGTCTGAGCAACCGCTGTAGGCGGATTGGAACAGCTCAAAAACCTCGTTATTGCCCACCTGAAAATAGGCACGCCCGGGCTCTAAAATCTCCGCCGCAAGGGGGGAGTGCAAAACCTCGTTGCTGTCATCCTTATTTTGAACCTTTAAGCACAGCTTAAACCGTGAATTGCTCCAAATCTGGTCGTCTACCTGCCCCGAGGGCTTTTGCGTGGCAAGAATAAGGTGCACACCCAAGCTGCGGCCTATTCTTGCTGCGCTAATAAGCTCCTTCATAAACTCCGGCTGGGTTGCCTTAAGCTCTGCAAATTCGTCTACAATAAGCACAAGATGGGGCAGAGGCTCGTTAAGCTCACCCGCCTTGTACCTTGCTATATACTTATCAATGTGGTTGACCTCAGCCTTTGCAAAAAGGCTCTGGCGTTTTTGCAGCTCTGCTTTTATTGAGAGTAAGGAGCGTTCTATCTCCTTGCCCTCTATATTTGTAATAGCACCCACAAGGTGAGGAAGATTTTTAAACTGATTAACCATGCCGCCGCCCTTAAAGTCTATTATAAGAAAGCTAAGCTCATAGGGGTGGAACAGGCTTGCCGCCGAGAGAATGTAGCTTTGCAAAAGCTCACTTTTGCCGCTGCCTGTAGTGCCTGCAACAAGGCCGTGAGGGCCGTGTGCTTTCTCGTGCAAATCCAGCAGAACCGCCGTGCCGTTGCTGCGCACACCAAGGGGCACAGCCATGGATTTTTCGGCGTGAGAGCTTGCCCAGTGTCTGCCTAAGTCTAAATCATCGGCAGAATAGACCTTTAACAGCTCAAACAGAGATATACTCTTTGTTAGGGAGTGCTCAAGGCTTAGCTCCTCACAATAAACGGGAGCAAGGCGTGTTACTGCCTTAAGAGCAGCTTCATCGCTTATGCTGTTATAGCTAAAGGCTGTGCTCTTGCCGGCGTCGCTGCTCTTGGCCAGAATGCCGCTCTCGCTATCGTCTGAGAGAAAGATAAGCTCGCTGCAACCAAGGGGCAGCTCCTCTTTTCTGTTCTTAAAGAAGATAAAGGTAAAGCCGTATTCTGCGGCCTTTTCTATATAGCGTGAGAGGGGGTGGCTCCTAAGCCCCATATCATCGCACACCAGCACCACACAGTGTGGATACACCGTCTCCTCCTGCTCACGGAGGGACAGTTCCTTAAAGAGGTAATCGAAGAGCAGGGTTTTGCTCTCGTTATCACAAACTATGCTGCGGCTGTTTAAAGCCTCGTTTTGCAAATGGGGCAGCAGGCGTATCCAATTAAGCAGCTGGCTGCTGGCCTCGTTTGAGATTACAAAGATGCTCACATCCTTGTAATAATGGCGTATAGCTAAATCCAGCAGCAGTATTTTAAACATGCTGTAAAGCCGCATGTTAGAGCCCACAAGCCCTATAGCATTGGCCTGCGCAGCGGGAATTACAACAGCTGCATTGGGGATATACTTAAACTCGCAGGCCAGCTGCTCAGGAAGAGCCTCCAGCTCGTCGTCCTTGTCTATAGCTTCCCTGTGCTTAAAATCCACCTTACGCAGTGCCTCAACCTCGCCTGAGCCTATGCGTATGCTTAAAAAGTCCTCATCTTCGCTGCAGCGGTCAAATAAATCGCCTGAAAAGCCCTCTGTCATTTGCAGCAGGGTATCTGTATTGTAATATCTGTGCTCCAAAAGCTCTCTTTCATTGTCTCGCAGGGCGGTGAGCTCCCTGCGCTTTTCGCTGATATAGGCCTCATATTTTTGCTTGCGCAGCTTGTTCTCTTTTTTAAAATCCCTGCTGCCCGTAATAAGGCTGATAAGGGAGGAGAGCACGCCCACACCCATGCTAAGGCCGCTAAAAATGAGGAAGCCGCCGCCGCTTATAGAGCGGCTCATTATTAAGGCCATGCCCACCATAAGCAGAGCTGGCAGCAGTGAGATTATAATGTTAACCTTTTGCTTTTGCGGCTTTTTAGGCGGGTTTAGTATGGTAATGGGCTCGTTTGGAATTTGCGCAATAAGCCTTGTGCTGCGGTTAAAATGGGGATATTCCGCCCCGCTGCCCTTTGGATTTATATCGGCAAAGCTAAGGCCGTTAAAGCTTATGCTGTCGTTTTTGCCTGTAAACAGTGTGCCCTGCCTGTAATAAAAGCTGTAGCCAGCAATAGAGATAAAGTCAAAATCTCTAATAAGTCCGCTGCCCTTTATGCGCTTGCCGTTGTGATAAACACCGTATTTTGTGCTCTTTTCCAGCAGATGCAAGCCATCCTCGGCTTTGCTTAGCTCCACTAAATCACCGTTTACAAATTCGCCCTCCAGCTTTATATTGCACTCCTCACGGCTTCCTATGGTAAACCGTTGAACATTCGAAATATCCACAAGCCGCTCATAATTCTTGCTTGTGTACTCAAAATCTATTGAAAAGCCTATTTTAACAACGTCACTGTCTGAAATTCTATAGCGTATAACAAGCTCGTTGCCGTGCTCAAGGGTTTTGGTAAGCAGCTTGCGCACGTCGCCCGTGCTTATATAAACCCTGTCACTGCAAAAAAGCTGCCAGGCATTGTTAAGCTTTGAAAGGGTAAGCTCAAAATGCTCAAAAAACAGCTCCTTCCGCAGGCGGATTTCGCAGCCCCCTGTGGTGCCTATTTTGATTGTCTCCGCCTCGGGTGAAAGCTCCACCTCTTTATAGATATTTCTGCCCGAGACGGTTAGCTTGTATCTATTCAAAAAAACCGCCTCAATCTGTAAAATTAATAACCGAACCGCTATGCATACCGTATTCACGCAGGGTTTTGTTGCCCTTTAGCAGGGCTATGGGATTTTCGGCCTTAAGATAGCAATTTTGCACGTTATCTGCATCTATGCCTAAATCGTAAGCCGCATTAAGAGCCAGAACCAGCTCGTTAGCCGAGATGCTCAGGGGGACTTCAATGTCCGCCTCCAGCCCTCTATTGTGCAGCCGCAAGATTAAAACAGCCTTATCGTCCATAACCAGCCTCCTACAAAAGAACTAACACTAACACTTGACCACAAATTTAGTTTTTAACCAATGCCCTTCAACCATACAAAATCATATCGTAGCATGTGCTCATGCCGCACGGGCACGCACGCTGTTTAGTCGGTTGCAGCCAAAGGCTGCATTTTTGCAAGCAAAAACCCCGAACTTTCTGGTTTCGCCGAGAAAGTAAGCAGCAGTGGTTGCCGACCAAATTAAAATTTGGGGCAACTGTGCATGGGTGTCATTGGCCAAATCAGAGATTTGGATGACACCGCAAAGACGCGAGCAGGGGGCGCAGAGTCGCCGCTCCCACACTCATTCTGCGCCCCCTGCACCCCTGCCTATCCCTCAAACGCAAGACGTTTGAGAAGCTGAGCAAAGAGTTGGAATGTACACCTTTTCCGTCTGTCCGTCTACCATAGCACTTTGCTAAATCTAAAATTTTAAACTTGCTAAAACGAAATAAAACCAGCCCAAAATCTGACGGCGTCACCTTGGGCGAATCTTATTCGCCCCCCGTGCAGAGCCGCTGCTCTGCCCCGTTTAAGGAGTGCAGAGGGAATCGGAATCCCTCTGCTCGTTTCTTTGCTTACTTTCTGGGCGAAACCAGAAAGTAAGTGCCCGTGC
>JAISYX010000020.1 GCA_031269595.1 Oscillospiraceae bacterium | reverse complement strand
AATAGGTCGTCGTCAAATACATTTGCGGTGTCCTGCCAGAATTCAGTCCAAATAGCCAAGGATGTTGCGTAGCGGTTGGAGCCTGAAAGCCGCTTGACATTTGCGGAGAGGAGGTTGGTGGCTGTTTGAACGTTTGCTTTAAAGGCGTCTGTTAAAGTTGCTGAACCGCCTGAGAGGTAGATTTTTGAGAGAGTTGAGGGTAAGCCGCCTGCAGGGCTTGCTAAATCCTGTAAATATGCTGCTGTGGCTGGGTGAATTGCTGCGGCATTGCCGTTTTGAAAAACAATGGGTGCGTTTAAAATTGCTGCGGGTGATTCCACTGAAAGTGCATCAGGAAAATCCGCACCATTTGCAATAAAGACTATGCTGGGCGAGCCTTTGATTTCTTGCAAGCGATTTGCAACAGCTATTGATGTTTCGTAGCGGTTGGCACCTGCCAACCGTTCAACTGCAATCCCTTTGTCGATAATACTGTTTGCAACCCCGTCGCTTACAGAGCTTCCTCCTCCCAAGATAACCACATTTGTCGCCCCAAGCCCACGAATCTTAGTCAGAACATAATCTTCCAACTTGTCTTCTACAGGGTTGTTGGTTAAAAGTATAGGGGCATTAAGTGCCGCCGCCAGCGGCCCTCCGGCAAGGGCGTCTGCAAAGATCCTACCGCTTGCAAGAACTACCGTGTCTGCTCCGTATTGGATTCTAGGCGACGGGTTTGCAGGTGCGCCAGGGTCATCGTCATCTGCTGTCTCAACCAAGTTGCCCCAGCCCGCATTGCAAATAGTCACTGCTGTTTGTATGCGGCTTGCGCCTCCTAAGCGGATTATACCAGTTGTGGCAGAAGGGGTTGCTGATACACCAACGCTTAAGGGTATTGCGCTCATAAGTAATAGTAGAGACAAAGTAACTGCAAAAACTTTTCTCACGGCATCACAACCTTTCTTTTAATAAATACTTGATTTTTATGCTTAATTCAAGTATACTGGTTATCTAAGTGTTTGTCAATCTTTCCCTAAAAAACAAACTGCACAAAATCACAATTAATATTTTGTCAAAAATAAACAAACCAATCTATTTAAGGAGTGTGGTTAATATTTTAAACCAAACATATTCCGGCCCCGAAAATGCCCCAAAACGGGCTTTGCTCAAAGCCATGGGTTACACCGACTCTCAGCTCTCACGCCCCATGGTGGGGGTTATAAGTGCACAAAACGAGGTTGTGCCCGGGCACATACATCTGGGCAGCATAGCCCGTGCAGTTAAGGACGGAGTGCTTGCCGCAGGAGGCACTCCCATGGAAATAAATACCATAGGAGTGTGCGACGGCCTTGCCATGGGGCATGACGGTATGCACTACTCTCTGCCATCCCGTGAGCTTATTGCAGACAGCATAGAGTGCATGGTCAAGGGTCACGCCTTTGACGGTTTGGTATTTATTCCCAACTGTGATAAGATAGTCCCGGGGATGCTAATGGCTGCCGCAAGGTGCAATCTGCCCAGTATATTTGTCTCAGGCGGCCCCATGCTCTCTCTTGAAGGTCAGGATTTAAACACCGTATTTGAGGGCGTGGGTGCCTTTAAAGCGGGTAAGATATGCGAAGCTGAGCTTGCCTCCCTTGAAGAGACAGCATGTCCGGGCTGCGGCTCGTGCTCTGGTATGTTTACGGCCAATTCCATGAACTGCCTATGCGAGGCCATAGGCATAGCCCTTGCGGGGAACGGCACTGTCCCTGCTGTTTACGCCGCACGTCTAAGACTGGCTAAAAATGCGGGTGAGCAGGTGCTCAATCTCATTGAGCAAAATCTACGCCCCCGTGACATTATAACCGCTGAGTCCATTCGCAATGCCCTGCGTGTGGATATGGCTCTGGGCTGCTCCACAAACTCTGTGCTGCACCTAATGGCCATTGCACATGCGGCGGAGGTTAAGCTGGATTTACAGCTTATAAACGAGGTGAGCCAAAGCACGCCCAACCTGTGCCGGCTTGCCCCCGCAGGAGCTCACCACATGCAGGATTTAGACAAGGCCGGCGGCGTTTATACAGTTATAGAAAGGCTGCAATCTGCCGGATTATTTAACGCCGATGCTATCACCGTAACGGGCAAAAGCTTTGCTCAAAACCTAGCCGCAAGGCCAAAATCACAGGATACAGCGGTAATACGCACTCTGTCTGAGCCCTATTCCGCAACAGGCGGGTTGGCCGCACTGTTTGGCAATCTTGCACCCAATGGGGCGGTGGTCAAGCGCAGCGCAGTAGCCCCCGAGATGCTGACACACAGCGGCTCTGCACGGGTTTTTGACGGCGAGGAAGCGGCTATCAAGGCCATTTACGAGGGACAAATCAAGGCAGGGGACGTGGTGGTAATCCGCTATGAAGGCCCCGCAGGAGGCCCCGGAATGCGTGAGATGCTTGGCCCAACCTCTGCAATAGCAGGCATGGGCTTAGATAAATCAGTCGCCCTTATAACCGACGGCCGATTCTCAGGCGCAACCAGAGGCGCAGCAATAGGCCATATCTCCCCCGAGGCACAGAGCGGAGGGCCAATCTCCCTGCTACAGGAGGGGGATATAATTGATATAGACATTAACAACTACTCCCTTAATGTGCGCTTAAGTGAGGAGGAGCTTGCCGCCAGAGCTGCAGAGTGGCAGCCCAAAAAGCAGCAGCTAAGCGGGTATTTGTCACGATATGCAAGGCTGGTTTCATCGGCGGATACAGGAGCGGTTTTGTAAGTTGACAGTTGAGAATTGACAGTTGAAAGTTTTTTTAATTCACAACTTATTATTCGTTTAGAATATTGAGTATGTCCCTGCCGCCGTACACAATGCGGATTACTTGAACGGTATTTTTCTCAACAAGGTAAAAACTGCTATAATTGCCAATGTTTATCCTACGCAGTCCCCTACTTTTCCAAGGCTCTTACCCATAAAGCGGGTATCTGCACGGCAGTTCATTCAGTGAGTTTAAAGCGTTTATAATCCGAGCTGTTAGCTTCTTTGCAATTACGGGCTCTAATAGTGAGAATGCAATATACTCATAAATATTGCGCAAATTCTGTTTTGCCTCATTGGTTAGTTCTACAGAATAACTCATATGCCGTAATCTCGCTGCATTTCTGACACAACATCCTCAAGCTTATGCAGCCTTCCTGCTGCAATGTCAGCATAACCCTTTTCCAGCTCTGCATTTAGCTCGGCGGCACTCATTGCCCCAATTGCAACCGGAGCTTGTGCAGGTAGCTTCACATCAAAGGGAAGCCCTCGTTGCATAATTATTTGGCGCAAAAACAGCCCTATAGCATTGGACATTGGAATCCCCAGCTGGTTAAGAACACTTTCTGCCTGCTCTTTTATTTCAGGCTCAACACGGGCAAATACGTTTGATGTTCTTTGCATAACCTTACCTCCGATTAAATTTATTTTGTTCTACTAATATTATATGCGATTGTCTTGCAATGTGCAAGCGTTTTGAAGATTTTTATGGTGTATTGACACCTAAAGAAAGGAAAATCCATGAATCAGGTTAAAATATTTGACACCACCCTTAGGGACGGCGAGCAGTCCCCGGGATGCAGCATGAATCTGGCCGAAAAAATCGACGTTGCACGCCAGCTGGAAATTTTGGGCGTGGACATAATAGAAGCGGGCTTTGCTGTCTCCTCCAAGGGGGATTTTGAATCGGTTAAAACCATAGCTCAAACGGTCAAAAATTGCGCTGTAGCCTCCCTCTCCCGTGCCCTTGAAAAGGATATTGACGCCTCCTATGAGGCTCTTAAGGGGGCGATTGCGCCCCGAATTCACCTCTTTCTTGCCACCTCTCCCATACACATGAAATACAAACTGCGCATGACAGAGGCTGAGGTTCTGGAGCGCACGGCAAAAATGGTTGCCTATGCAAAAAAGCATTGCTCCGACATAGAATTTTCGGCTGAGGATGCAACCCGCAGCGAGCGGGAGTTCCTTGCAAGGGTGGTAGAGGCCGCCATATCCAACGGCGCAACCACCGTTAATATCCCCGATACAGTGGGCTATACCACGCCTATGGAGATGCGTGAGCTTATAGCCTATCTGCGTGAGACTGTCCCTAATGTTGAAAGAGCTGTGCTCTCCCTCCATTGCCACGATGATTTAGGCATGGCGGTTGCTAACTCTGTTGCGGGAGTTAAGGCCGGTGCGGGGCAGATTGAATGCACCGTTAACGGCATAGGCGAAAGGGCGGGCAACGCCTCTCTTGAGGAGGTTGTTATGGCCCTGCGCACAAGGCAGGATTTTTATGATGCTACAACCCGCATAGACACCACGCAAATCTACCGCACCAGCAAGCTGCTTTATAACATTATAGGCCAGAGCATACCCAACAACAAGTCCATTGTGGGCAAAAATGCCTTTGCCCACGAGAGCGGAATCCACCAGCACGGCGTATTGGCTGAAAAGAGCACCTATGAGATTATGACGCCAGAATCCATAGGCATACCCACAAATACCATGGTTTTGGGCAAGCACTCAGGCCGCCACGCCTTTGAAAGCCGTCTGCTGGAGCTGGGCTATCAGCTGGGCAAGGAGGATATAGACAAATTCTTTACTAAGTTTAAGGAAATCTGCGATAAAAAAAAGGAGATTACCGACAGCGATTTAGAGGCTATTGTTACCAACAGGGAATATGTTGAGAACCTTTATACACTGGAGACCTTTGCAGTTAATTCCGGCAACGGAGTTAGTGCCTCCTGCGTGGTGCGCCTTAAAAAACAGGGCGAGCTGCTGGAGGAGGTAGCACTTGGCGACGGCCCCATAGACGCAGCCTACAAGGCTGTAGATAAGATTACAAACGCCCCCGCCACAACCCTTGAAAAGTACGCCATACACTCCACCTCAGACGGCAAGGATTCACTGGGCGAGGTTATAGTCAAGCTGCGCTACGGCGAGCAGATTATAACAGGCAGAGGCCTTTCAACCGACATTATAGAATCAAGTATACTTGCATATTTAAATGCAGTTAACAAGCTGGTTTCGTTTAAATAGAAAGGGAGGCTGTTAATGGATGATAACGCTGGCTTTACCAAAACATTAATTGCAAAGCTGGAGCAATGCGCTAAGGCCTATGCCGCCGAAAAGGGAGGCATACACCTTGAAGCATACAGCACAAAACGCTTTGACGATATAGCAGAGCACACAATAGACCTGTATTTTAACAGCTATATTTTAAGGCTCTCATATTACCCCCATGTAAGAGCCACTGCGGCTCACAGTGTGTTGGGCTGCGGGGTATCACTTGAAAAGCACAGCGGGAACAGGCTGTTTTATCCTCTTGCGCAAATTTTCGGCTATTTTAAACAGTGCCCCGCTTCTGCGCTGACTATCCCGCTTATATTAGAGGAAGCCTCTATGCAGGAGTGCTTTTATGCTCTTATTAAAGAATTTGAGAGCATACAGCCCTTAATTGAGAGCCTCTCATATAATGAGGAGCAAAAAAAGGAGCTGTACAAGGCAGAGGTAGAGGCGGCGGCAAAAACAATATGGCACAGCAGCAAGGATGTATCAGATGCCGAAATGCAAAAATCTATTAATGAGTTTAAAGCTGAGGTATACACGCAATGGCTGGATATAAAGCAAAAAAAGTCCAATGAGGTTATCGAAGAGGATGAACTGAATGCCTTGGTAAGGTCGTGGGTGAACGATGCTCAAGATGTGTTTGAGGAAGAAAAGCGCAAGCTGCTTAAGCTATATTATGAAGGGCTGTTTATCAAGGCCCTTGGCTCTGCATATGAGGCCTATATGGTGGGCAATTATTCCAGAGCACTAAAAAAGCTGCGCAGAGTTAAGTATAAAACCCCATATGAGCTTGAGCTAATCAAATATATGGAAGGGCAGCACAAGTCTACTCCCCACGTGCCCCATGAGATTTGCAAAAATCTAACAGAGCTGTACAAGGACGGGATACCAAAAAACAACGCAAAAGAGGCCTTGTTGATTGCCACTGCAATGCTTCTGTTTAGCATAATGTGGCTGCCGCTCTTCTTGGGAATATATTTTATTTTCTATTTTATTGAAAACAGCAATGCCGAATATCTGCTGGGTACACTTGACAATGCACCATTTGCCATGTTTCCCTCTTTACTTATGGGGGGTGTGATGATATACTTTTTATCAAAGCCATTTTATAAGCTCTTTTTCAAAAAGAATTATGAAAAGCTGGCAGCCTTGGATAATGCAACAAGAAGCCCCGCAACAGATAAGGCCATGAGGATTATAATAGGCATTATTTTGGTAGGCTCTGTTATTTTTTTGGGCTTAACAGCACACCAAAATGTCAAGCTTACAAAAGAGGGCTTGCAGGATAACTCTAGTTTTTGGAGCTTAAAGGGTGATTTTTACTCCTATGAAGAAATTGACAGGGCGATATACAGAGATAAAACGCCCACAAGCTACGGCGACTGGATGGATGTACCCTCATATGTAATCCACTTAAAAAATGGCAAGGTTTTGGATTTTTATAATTTTGAAACGACAAAGCAACAGTTCCTTGATTCTCTGCAAAAGCATGGTGTTTTGATAGAATAAAAACGCATTACAACACAGTATATAGAGAGGTGACGACATGGAATGGATAGAAATAAAATCGCAAACAGATATAAGCAAATTAATGGATGATTTTCGTGGCTTTCACGACAGCTGCATTAGCGAATGGGTTTATGTAACAGGGATGGGTGTTACTGATAAAAAAAGCATGGGCTGTGACAGTGAAAACAGCTATATAAAAGTAGTTTTTCAAAGTCAAGGTGCTAATCCGCTTGAATTTTGCTTTGAGGACATAAACGAAGTACACATATATGATAACGGCAACTATTTCAATGATATATTTGCTGCTGCATTTTTTATTGAAGATGAGTTTATCTGTTGGGCAGACGACCCAGGCTGGGATAGAAAAAATTCAGACAAAGAAATCACATATATTGTGTGCCACAAAGCCAAATATAGAAGTTTTTTAGAAGGTGCAAAGGGTGAAAATCAACCGTAAACGCTATAAGAATCACAATACTGCATTTGCCTTCTTTGCCTCTATAAGCTTGGCTGCTGGCCTTTTCTTCCTTGTTTACATCTATGTGGACGCATCAGGCTTTAAGCCGGAAAGGTTTATAACAGCAGCAAGCGGATATAAAGAACACGCCTACACCTTCGGCTTCAGAGGCCGCCCCTCTAAGACCTTTTATATCACACTGCAAAACGGCACTTCATATTTAGTGGGCAGCGTTAAAAAAGATGATGATTTTGACAAACGCTTTATTGCGGATATAGAGCAAGGCCAAGAGGTTAAGCTCACTGCGTATAAGTCTTGGGGTGAGCTAAGAGTTCTTGAGCTTGAAGCAAACGGAACAACATATGTATCATATAATGACACAGTTGAAATCATTGAATATTGGAATAAGGTGGCCAATATATTAGGTGTAAGCTTTATTGCCGCAGCTGTTGTGCTGTTCCTGCTATATTGGCGCAGCGACGAATGATGTTATTTCAGCAAATCTATAATCATTATGAATTAAAAGAAAGGAGTGATAAACTTGAAAATCTCAATATTAGATTCAACCCTGCGAGACGGTGCTCAGGGGGTGGACATCTCCTTTTCGGTTAACGATAAGCTGGCTATAGCCCATGCGCTGGATGAATACGGCGTAGGATATATAGAGGCGGGGAATCCGGCCTCTAACCCCAAGGATTTGGAGTTCTTTGCCCGTGCAGGTGAGCTAAAGCTCAAAAACGCTAAACTGGCCGCCTTTGGCTCTACACGCCGCAAGGGCATTACTGCCGAGGAGGATTCCAATCTAAAAGCACTGCTGGATGCAAATACACCCGTTGTCACCATTTTTGGCAAGAGCTGGGATTTGCATGTTAAGGAGATTCTGGGGGCAAGTCTGGAAGAAAATCTTAGCATGATTTCAGATTCTGTGCGCTTTTTAAAGTCCCACGGCAAGGAGGTTATATTTGACGCAGAGCACTTTTTTGACGGCTATCTTGCCGATAAGGTGTATGCAATGTCTGTGCTCTCCGCCGCTGCAAGGGCGGGTGCGGATGTACTCTGCCTCTGCGATACCAACGGCGGCACTATGCCCCTTATACTTTACCGCATTGTTGCCGATGTAGCACTGGTGTTCCCTAACACACCCCTGGGCATACACACGCACAACGACACAGGCTGTGCCGTTGCAAACTCTCTGCTGGCGGCGGAGGCGGGCGCAAGCCACATTCAGGGCACCTTTGTGGGCTTTGGAGAACGCTGCGGCAACGCCGACCTCTCGGGGGTTCTGCCCTCGCTTGTGTTAAAATCCGGCATGGAGGTAGAGGGGAATATTGCCCAGCTATTCACCACAGCCAGCAAAATCTCAGAGATTGCAAATGTGCAGCTATCTGCAAGCAAGCCCTATGTGGGCAAAAACGCCTTTTCACACAAGGCGGGAATGCACATAGACGGCGTGCTTAAAAACAGCACCTCATTTGAGCATATCGAGCCCTCACTTGTGGGCAACAAACGCCGATTCATGCTTAGCGAGGTTGCGGGCAGGGGCAGTGTTTTAGAAAAGGTTAAGCCCTATGCTCCCGAGCTGCGCAAGGACGACCCCCGCTTGGCCGAAATTATATCAAAGCTAAAGGAGCTTGAGCACTTTGGCTATCAATTTGAGGCGGCAGACGCAAGCTTTGAGCTGCTTACACGCAAGCTTTTAGGCACATTTAAAACCCATTTCAAGCTGGTTTTGTACAAAACCATAGGCGAGTTCCCGCCCCTGCAGGGTGAGCTGCCCTCCACCGCAACCATCAAGGTGGATGTAGACGGGCAAACCGAGACCACAGCAGCGCAGGGTCACGGCCCTGTTCACGCCCTTGATAACGCCATGAGAAAGGCTCTGTGCGTGTTTTATCCTCAGCTTAGCGAAATGAAGCTGACCGATTACAAGGTGCGTGTCCTTGACCAAAAGGCCGCCACAGCCGCAAAGGTGCGTGTTTTAATCGAGAGCACGGACGCAACAGGCACATGGACAACTATAGGCGTCTCTGACGACATTATAGAGGCGAGTATAACAGCACTGATAGATTCTATAGAATATAAATTAAGTAAGGATGATTAAGAGCATGACTTTAACACAAAAAATCCTTGCCGCACATGCAGGCAAGGAGACAGTTGCCGTGGGAGAGCTTATTCTGGCTAATCTTGATAGGGTTTTGGCCAACGACATAACCGCTCCCGTTGCAATTGAGGAATTTAACAGAATAGCCGACGCAAAGATTTTTGACCCTGACAAAATCTCTCTGGTTATGGACCATTTTGCCCCCAACAAGGACATAAAGGCCGCCGAGCAGTGCAAAACCTGCCGTGATTTTGCCGGAGAGCACAGCATCCCGGGCTTTTATGACGGCGGCGACATGGGCGTTGAGCACGCCCTTCTGCCAGAGAAAGGCCTTGTCACCGCAGGTGATGTGGTGATAGGGGCAGATTCTCACACCTGCACCTACGGCGCACTTGGTGCTTTTTCTACAGGAGTGGGTTCAACGGATATGGCCGTGGGAATGGCCACAGGAAAGGCTTGGTTTAAGGTTCCCGCCGCAATCAAGGTGGAGCTCACAGGCAGCTTGCAGCCCTATATCTCAGGCAAGGATGTTGTTTTGCACCTTATAGGCCTGATAGGGGTAGATGGTGCGCTGTATCAATCCATAGAGTTTACAGGGGAGGGCGTGGCCTCCCTGAGCATTAGCGACAGGCTTTGCATTTGCAACATGGCCATAGAGGCAGGCGGCAAAAACGGCATTTTCCCTGTAGATGAAATCACCTTGGAATACCTTAAATCCACAGGGGCGAAGGAGCCTAAAATCTACACAGCTGATGAGGATGCAGTTTATGCAAGAGTGATTAAAATCAACCTCTCAGAGATAGAGCCTACAGTGGCCTTTCCTCATTTGCCCGAAAACGCCAAAACCTTCAAGGAGATAGGCGAGGTTAAAATTGACCAGGCTGTGATAGGCTCGTGCACCAACGGCAGACTTGAGGATTTAGTGGCCGCCGCTGAGATATTCAAGGGTAGAAGGGTTGCTAAGGGCGTTAGAACCATTATTATACCCGCAACTCAAAAAATCTATTTAGAGGCTCTTAAGTTGGGTCTGCTTGAGATATTCATTAACGCAGGGGCTTTAGTTTCTGCGCCCACCTGCGGGCCCTGCCTCGGCGGACATATGGGTATACTTGCGGCGGGAGAGCGGGCTGTGGCCACAACCAACCGCAATTTTGTGGGGCGCATGGGGCACGTTAAGTCAGAGGTATATCTGGCAAGCCCAACGGTTGCGGCGGCTTCGGCAATTGCGGGCAAGCTTTTTGACCCAAGGTTGCTGCCGCAGTTGACAGCTGGCGCAGTTGAAAATTGAAAGTTTTTTTAATGGCAATTATTTTAATTCGTAATGCGTAATTAATGGTGATTTGCTTCGCAAATTTAAATTAAAGACGTTGGGCGGAGCTGTGACTGGACAAATTCTAGCTTCTAGTCTCTGGCCTCCAGCCTCTAGTCGGGGAAAGGATATTTTACTTATGAACAAGGTTATTAAATACGGCGATAATGTGGATACGGATGTTATAATTCCGGCACGTTATCTTAACACAACCAACAAGCAGGAGCTTACCTCACATGCAATGGAGGATATAGACCCTGATTTTCACAAGAAGATAACAGCTGGCGACATAATAGTTGCAGGCAAGAACTTTGGCTGCGGCTCTTCCCGTGAGCACGCACCCATAGTTATAAAGGAGAGCGGCATTGCACTCATTATAGCCGAGAGCTTTGCACGCATATTCTATCGCAATTCAATAAATATCGGGCTTGCCATTATAGAGAGCCCCGAGGCCGCAAAGGAGATTAACGAGGGCGACGAGCTGAGCGTTGATTTTGAAAATGGTCTTATAACAAACAAGAGCCAAAACGGCAAGGAATACAAGGTTGCGCCCTTCCCTGAGTTTTTGCAGGGGATAATTAATGGCGGTGGCTTGGTTGCGGTGGCGGCTAGCGGCGAGCTACACTAGCAGAAGCAAGAGGCAAGAAGTAAGAGGTAAGAGGTAAGAACGGATAGGAAAACTTATTATTGCATTTCTATATGTTATCTCATTAAGAACAATATAATATCACCGAATATGAAGATTAGGCTTGCATAAATTAGGGTTTTATGGTAATATTTAGGAGAAATATAAAATTGGAGGAAGTTTCAATATGTTTTGTCCTAGATGTGGTCGAGAGAATCCCAAAGCAAACAAATTTTGCTTTAGCTGTGGCAAGTCGTTGCATAATGTAATCTATAAACACTCTGTCAAATCTTCTTGTATGTCAAAACTCAGATGGTTAAAAGCTGATTTTTTAAAGCGATGGTGGTTCTATGTTATTGAGCTTTGTATAGCATGTCTTTCTCTTTTTACTGCAAGCCTTTTGTGGTTTGTGTTTGCGTTTTGTTTGATTAATGTTTTCTTTTGCGCAATTATGTGTGTTGTACAGGCAATAAAACAGAAAAATCCTACTCCATACGCAATTTCAATATCAGCCTTTTCGGTTTTGATGGCTTTGATTTTTGTTCCGTGGGCAGTGGCAGAGTTCGCTCCAATAAGCAAACCAGCTCTTGCTCAGGTAGAGGTTTCGTCAGCAGTATCTTACAATGTTTTTGAAGAGTCAACGATAATGACAATACCTGATACTACCACAATAGTAGTTACAGAGGTGACGACAGCAGAACCCCCCAGCACACTGGCAGACACCAGTGTAAATGTCACAGAAGCAGCGGCCGCCAAAACCACAACCACAACAAAAACTGCTGCCAAAACCAGCAGCAAAGCAGCTGTAAAAAAAACAACTGTTACAAATAAAACCACCACTCGCAAGGTTACTACAGCAGTTCCCAAAACAACAACAGTTAAACCAAAAACAACCACTAAAAAAGCGGTAGTTACAACAACTAATCCGCAAGGCAAAACCATACCCGCAATTGTTTATTGGGTTCCGAATGGAAAATCGTATCATTACAGTAAGGGTTGCCGCTCTCTGGCTAGATCCAAAACCATCTACTCTGGCTCATTAACAGAGGCTAAGCAAGCAGGTAAACATGACCCATGTAACAATTGTGTGCGTAACCGCTAAATAAGAAAGGAAACAAACCACATGAACTATAAAATAGCTCTGTTAAAGGGCGACGGCATTGGCCCTGAAATTGTTGATGCTACGCTGCCTATACTTGATAAAATAGGCGAAAAATTCGGGCATTCCTTTACCTACACGCCCTATCTTATGGGCGGCATTGCATATGATGAAACCGGACACCCTCTGCCTGAGGAGACCGTTAAGGGCTGCCTTGCCGCAGACAGCGTTCTGCTTGGTGCAGTGGGAGGCCCTAAGTGGGACACTCTGCCCGGGCATCTGCGCCCTGAGGCGGCTCTGCTGGGCATTAGAGCTGCCATGGGCTTGTACTCAAACCTGCGCCCCGCAAAGCTCTATCCCCCTTTAAAGGAGGCCTGTCCCCTGCGTGCAGAGCTTGCCGAGGCCGGCTTTGATATTCTAATTGTGCGTGAGCTTACAGGCGGCATTTATTTTGGCGAGAGAGGCCGCAATCAGGGCGAAAACGGCGAGGAGGCCTATGACACCGAGCGTTACAGCGTCAAGGAGATTGAGCGCATAGGCCGTGTGGCCTTTGAGGCCGCAAGAAAAAGAGGCAAAAAGCTTATAAGCATAGATAAGGCCAATGTGCTGGAATCCTCACGCCTGTGGAGGGAGACGATACACCGCCTTGCTCAGGAGTATCCTGACGTGAGCTACACTGACATGCTGGTGGACAATGCCGCCATGCAGCTGGTGCGCAATCCTGCGCAGTTTGATGTTGTGGTGACCTCCAACATGTTTGGTGACATCCTCTCAGACGAGGCCTCACAGCTCACAGGCTCAATAGGGATGCTGCCCTCCTCCTCCCTTGGAGAGGGAACAAACGGCATGTATGAGCCTATACACGGCTCTGCGCCCGATATAGCGGGCAAGGGTGCGGCAAATCCTATTGCAACCATACTCTCGGCCGCAATGATGCTGCGCTTCTCCTTTGGCCTGGATAAAGAGGCAGGCGCAATAGAGGAGGCGGTGAACAAGGTGCTGGAGAGCGGCCTGCGCACAGCAGACATAGCCGCCCCAAATGAGGCCTTTGTAGGCACAGCGGCAATGCGAGATGCGATTCTTCAATGCATAATTGATAATGCATAATTATTTTTAAAATTTAGCCCCAAGCTATTTTATAGCTTGGGGCTGTTTTTGGTGTGTGTTTTGCTCCCTCTCGGGAGGGAGCTGTCACCACTAGAGGCTAGAGACCAGAGGCTAGAAGCTAGAAATTGCCCAGTCGCAGTTCCCGCTATAAATTAAGTTTAAACTACTCTTTAATCAAAATTTGCCGCAGCAAATCACCTTCATTTTCAATTTTCAACTTTCAATTTAATCAAACGTTTCTCCTCCGCAGAGAAATCGCCTCACCTTGAATGTGCACAGGCAGCTCTTTAATTTGTGCTGTGCTGTAAAAGCTGGGCTCTAATGCGGGGTCTAGTGGGATTATCTGCTTGCCCTCACGCTTGTTAATTACAGTGCACAAAATGGCCGCAGCACGGCCTATCGAGACAGCGCACACGGAGTTTTTGGAGGCCTTGCGTCTGCGTTCAAATATGATAACATCTCCGTTTGCAAAGCGGGGAGCAAGGCGATTGCCTGTAATTTT
Organism: Oscillospiraceae bacterium; assembly: GCA_031269595.1. GTDB lineage: Bacteria > Bacillota > Clostridia > Oscillospirales > Acutalibacteraceae > JAISYX01. Next base: position 34,229 of record JAISYX010000020.1, on the reverse strand, counting down.
AAGGCCGAAAAACTCCCTGCCGCCTGCCAGCATACTCTTTGGCAGCAGCTCCACAACGCTCTCGTCGGGGTGATTTGTGCCGCTTTTGGTGGTGTAAACAGGCACAGAGACAGATATATATTCACCTGAGCCCAAGCGTTCGCTTACATACTTCTCGTTAGATTTGCCTAAGAGATAATCCTTTGGCACACTCAAAAGCAGGCGAAGGCAATAAAGAGTGCCCGCGGTGGGCATATTAAGGCCGTTTTCGTATTTCGAAAGCATGCCCTTGTTAATGCTTGCACCGTATTCGGCGTTAAGCTTATCGGCCAGAGTTTGCAGGGTGTAGCCCGCCTCACGCCGCAGAGTGCGCAGACGCTCCCTAAATTCTTGAGGAACTTCGCTTTTTTGCTTCATATAATTCACCAATTAAAGTGTTTGGTTGAAAGTGGCTCACGTGTTATTTTTTAAGCATATTCTTGACAGAGATAAGCTTAAATTCAAAATCCTGCCTTATGGCCTTTGTTTGGGTATCCAAAATAAGGCCACAGAAGAGTGAGAGCATAGCCGCCAATGCCGTAAAGCCTGAAACTATCAGGCTTGGGAACCTTGGCACCAGATGTGTTTGGAAGTAATCCACCAGCACAGGCACCAGCAGTCCCGCCGCAATGAGAAGCAGTACACCTGCTGCAAGGCCAAAAAATCTAAGCGGGCGATAGTCTTTATATAATCTTATTATGGTAAAAATAACCTTGAAGCCGTCTGAGACGGTGTTAAGCTTGGATTCGCTGCCCTCCGGCCTGTCCCTGTAATCTATGGGAACTTCTGAGATATTGAGGTTTTTGTCAAGGGCGTGGATAGTCATCTCTGTTTCAATTTCAAAGCCTGAGGAGAGTATGGGGAAGGTCTTGACAAACAGCGGGCTGAAGGCTCTGTAGCCTGTCATAATATCCCTTATATGACCCTTGAAGAAGTAGTTAACCAAGCTGCGCACAACGCTGTTTCCTGCGTTGTGGAACTTGCGCTTATTCTCAGTAAAATATGTAGTAGAAAGCCTGTCCCCAACCACCATGTCGGCGTCCTCCTCCAGCACAAGGCGGCATAGCTCGGCGGCGTGCTCGGCGGGGTAGGTGTCGTCTCCGTCCACCATCAGGTAGCAATCGGCATCTATATCTCTAAACATGGTGCGTATAACATTGCCCTTGCCCTGCTTCCTCTCTCTGCGCAGTATTGCGCCGTTAGCCAGAGCAATTTCGGCGGTTTTATCCTTGGAGTTGTTGTCGTAAACGTAAATATCAGCCTGAGGCAGGGCGGCTTTAAAATCTGCAATAACCTTTGCTATGGTTTTTTCCTCGTTATAGCAAGGTATTAATATAGCGGTTTTAGACATGGTTTGACCGTTTCCTTTCACAACTTCTATGATTCAAAATAGCTTTACTCTGTAATTATACCACTGTGTGAGAGAATATTCAATACCCAAAATGGGGGCTTTTGGTTTTAACACATATTGAATTTATTTCGGGGCAAGATAGAGTGTACGATTGGGACTAATGCGTAATTCGTAATTAATGGCTAATTTGCTGCGCAAATTTATATTAAAAAGTAATTCAAACTTAATTTATAGCAGGAGCTGCAACTGGGAACTTCTAACCTCTAATCTCTAACATCTAATATCTAGCAAAGGAGCTCCATATGAAGCTTAAAAAAATTCTTAGTGCATTGGGCGTTGGACTGATAAACGGTCTGCTTGGCGCAGGAGGCGGCATGATAGCCGTGCCTGCCCTTGAAAAAAACGGCCTTGAGCCAAACAAGGCGCACGCAAGCTCTATTGCGGTTATACTGCCAATCTCTGTGCTTAGCGCAGGGCTGTATCTGTGGCGTGGGCAGGTGGAGCTGGCCGATTCTCTTAGCTACATTCCCGGGGGCATAATAGGCGCATTGCTGGGCGGCTGGCTGCTGCCAAAAATCCCAGCAGAGATACTTAAAAGGATATTCGGAGTTTTTGCTCTGTGGGCGGGTGTGCGTATTCTGTTCTTTAAATGAGAGGTGAAAAGCTTTGCTTGATTTTCTGTTTGCAACTCTGGCTGGCATTCTTGCGGGAATGGCCGGCAGTCTTGGCCTTGGCGGCGGCGGTGTGCTGCTGCTCTATCTTACCATTTTTGCGGGAGTTCCCCAAATAAAGGCACAGGGCGTTAATCTGATTTTCTTCATCCCCTGCGCTGTAATTGCCGTGATAAAGCACCTAAAATCAGGCCTGATTGAAAAGAAGCTTGTCCTTGAATTTGCATTAATAGGACTTTTGGGTGCTGTAGGCGGATTTTTAGCCGCCAATCTGATGGGCGGTGAGCTGCTGCAAAAGATATTTGGCGGATTCCTGATTTTGATTGGCATAACGGCCTTTAAAAAGAAAAAGCCGGAAGCTAAGAAAGGATAAACCGCCACGGCCTCTCCCTATCCTCAGGAGCGGCGTAATTTATGCCCACACGGGGAGCGGTGCTGTACTCAGCCTTAAAGCTGTCCTCCTCTAGCCACAGGCGGTTTGAAAGGCAAAAATCCTCACCGTTAAAGCTGCGGTTTATGCCTATAGCCTTAGTCAGCTTGCCCGGGCCGTCAAAGCCCGCAACGCCCCTAATCAGCGCAGCCTGAGGTGCACCCTCTGTCCCTGTTACAATATTCAACAAGCTATGTATTCCATAACACAAATAGACATAGGCAAAGCCGCCCTGGCTATACATCACAGATGTGCGGGCGGTTTTGCCTTTGCTTGCGTGACAGGCGGTGTCCTCCTCGCCTCGGTAGGCCTCTGTCCCGGTAATCCTGTATTTGAGAAGCTCCCCGCTCTCTTGCCTGAACACCAGCAGCTTGCCCAGCAAATCGGGGCTGACCTCAAGCACATCACGGGTGAAAAATGCTCTTTCCAATCTTTTAACTTCCATGTGTTTATCCTCATTCGACTGATTTATAGTGTATAATATCTTGCATCTTAACAGGAGAAAAGGGGGAAACCGGAGCAACCGGAGCAAGATATACAAGCCCTCATTAGGATTGGATTTTTTAAATTAAATTTGCGCAGCAAATTCACCATTAATTACGCATTACGAATTAATTATGAATTATCTTAAAAGGCTCAAAAAATTAACCATATAAGAGCCAAGCTCGGCCATGGTGTCGTAATATCCCTGTGCGAAGTGTGACTTAACCGCACTCTGGGAGAAGTTGAGCGTGCCCGCACCCTTAAAGCTCTCCAACGGCTTTGAGGGGAACACGTTGATAACGGGAGTGTTGCCAAGTGTTGCACGGTAATCGCTCTTGTCGTCAGGGTCAAGATGTATGACTATCACCCTATCTAAATTGTACCTTGCCAGAGGCAAAACGGGGATGTTATCGGCATTTTTGGCGGCATAATCGGGCATATTGCAGCCGCCGTCTGCGTATTTTTTGCCTCTTATTACAACAGGAGGAAAAATAACCGGTATGGCCGAGGAGGCCAGCACAGCTTTGACTACCTCATCATCAGGCAGCCTGTTAAGCAAGAAATACTGGGGGCGGGAAGCTGCTATATCATAGGCGCAGACATAAAAATCCCTGTTGGATTTGTGCACGTTGCTTACATCCACATTTTCGGATATAATTTTCCAAATGCCGTCCTGAGTTAAGGGGCAATCGTTGCCGTCCCTGATATTCCTGATTAAATCCGGCAGTTCGCCAAATTGAAAATTCTTCTCAACTAAGGAGCGGATTAGATTTGCCGCCTCTGGTATTGCTCCGCTCTTGGCGGGCGTAAGTATAGCCTTAAAGTTGACCTCTTCCCACACCTTTCGGCAGAGGTCACGGCTCTCCATAGCGAAAAGCAGCGTGTTTAACGCCCCCACAGATGTACCCGAAACCACACGGATTTTGCTTGCGTAATCTAAATCGTAAAGTGCCTGAAAAGCACCGGCCTCAAATGCGCCCTTGCCGCCGCCCCCTGCCAGAACCAGGCCTATTCTTTGCTTGTTCCAAAAATCCACTCTGTTTTTGTTAAACAAAATATCCACCTCTTTGCATAATGTGTTAGTTTATATTATGCGAAAGAGGAGGCAATTGACAATTGAGAATTGAAAGTTGAAAATTATGGTGATTTGCTGCGCAAATTTTAATTAAAAATTTGTAGGGGACGATGTCTACATCGTCCCGTTTTTCGAAATTCGCAGGTGTTCACGGGATGATGTGGACATCATCCCCTACTGATTGCTAGAAACTTCTATCCCCTAGCAGCCCATAAAGTTTCTTTAAAATACCGATTGTGTGATAATATAGTGCAAAAATTACATTTCATGCCGATTTTTTGACATCTCATGTCGATTTTGTAATTTTTGCAAAAAAGTGTGTTATAATTATGTCAATGAAGTTTCTAAAAGGATTCTTACTTAAAGAAATTTCTCTGTTTGGTTTTGCATAAATATCTCTCTTCAAAAAGAAGCCGGTCTCTCTCCGGCTTCTTTTTGTTTTGCCAGCCGATTTTTTAGATAGACGCAATTTAAAAATGCACTCCCGAGGGAGTGCATTTAGAGACAGTTTATTTATTAAGTTATCGCCTTTTTGAAAAGCAATCACTGCAATAAATGGGCTTATTTCCATCGGGCTTAAAAGGAACCTTTGCAACTCCTCCGCATGATGAACATGTAGCTTCAAACATTTCTCTGGGCTGTCTGCCTCCGTTTTTGTTGGAGTAACGGCACTCCTTACATCTCTGCGGCTCATTGGTAAAGCCTTTTTCTGCGTAGAACTCCTGCTCATTAGCGGTAAATGCGAATTCGGTTCCACAGTCTTTGCAAACTAAAGTTTTGTCTTGGTACATAGGGTTAGGTTACCTCACTAAAAATAAAATACGCTCCGGCAAAAGAATTTTCCAGAGCGTTGAACTTATTATACACCAAAGCTAATCACTTGTCAAGTAAAATATCAGGGTTTTTAAAACACGACAAGAATTTGCTATGAATGCGTTGATAGTTGCTGTGAAGGATACGTATTGGGTTCCCTCCGAAAGGGAGCTGTCGCCGCACGGCGACTGAGGGAGTAAATGCAGGGCGGAGACGGCAACTTTTCGGCCTTTTGAAGAGTGGGCACAGAGGCCACTAAAAGCCTTGTGTAAGGGCTAATTTTGTAGCCTGCGCTGCCCTCCCTCCGGCACTGCGTGCCACCTCCATCGCAGAGGGAGGCTGGTTGTGACGGCAGCCTGAGTTCCTTTAATCAAAATTTGCCGCAGTAAATTAACCACAATTTTCAACTTTCAATTTTTAATTGTCAATTTATGACAAATCTTGTCAACTTGCTAATTTATCGCTTAAAAGCTTTAAATCACTAAAGTTTTCATTGACATTGGCCTTAACATAGACTTATACTATGTTTAAAGCAACTGCCGTCAGTCATTTTAGACGGCAAATTACATATGGAGGTAGATATTTATGGAAACAGTTAAATTTTTTTCAGGTGAGCAAGTCCCTCTTGAGATGCACAAGGTTAGAATGGTTCAGCGTTTAAATCTTCTGCCCGTTGAAGAGCGCAAAAAAGCCATGGAGGAGGCGGGCTACAACACCTTCCTGCTCAAAAACCGTGATGTATTCCTTGACATGCTCACAGACAGCGGCGTTAACGCCATGAGCGACAGGCAGTATGCCGCAATGATGCTTGCCGATGACAGCTATGCGGGCTCCGAGACCTTCTACAAGCTGGAAAAGGCCTTGCAGGACGTGTTTGGCACAAAGTACTTTTTGCCGGCGCATCAGGGCAGAGCCTGCGAGCATATCCTTTCAAAGGCCTTTGTAACCCAGGGTTCTGTTGCTCTTATGAACTTCCACTTTACCACAACCAAGGCCCTTATAACTGAGAGCGGCGGTTCTGTTGAGGAGATAGTCTCTGACGCAGGCCTTGAGGTTACAAGCTCCTTAGATTTTAAGGGCAACATAGATATGGGCAAGCTGCAAGAAGCCTTTGACAGGCTGGGCAAGGAGAAAATCAGCTTTGTTCGCCTTGAGGCAGGCACTAACCTTATTGGCGGACAGCCTATTTCAATGCAAAATATCCGTGAGGTCTCCGCCTTTTGCCGTGAGCACGAGCTGCTCTTTATTATAGATGCAAGCCTGTTGGCCGATAATCTATACTTTGTCAAGGTGCGTGAGCCTGAGTTTGCCGATGTGGAGCTTAACGACATCACACGTGAAATGGGCAAGCTTGCCGATATAATTTACTTCTCCGCCCGTAAGCTGGGCTGCGCCAGAGGCGGCGGAATCCTTACCTCCAGCGACGAGCTGTACTCACAAATGCGCACGCTGGTGCCTCTTTTTGAGGGCTTTATCACCTACGGCGGCATGTCTGTGCGTGAGATGGAGGCCATGGCCATTGGTATGTATGAAACTCTTGATTTTCATGTAATTGAACAAACACCTATCTTTGTAAAGGCTTTAAGCGATGAATTCCTTGCACGGGGCATTCCTGTTGTAACTCCCGCAGGTGGCCTTGGTTGTCACCTAGACGCCACACGCTTCTGCGAGCATCTGCCTCAAACTCAATATCAGGCGGGAGCGTTGGCCTCCGCAGCATACATTGCAGCGGGTGTAAGAGGCATGGAGAGAGGCACTCTCTCTGAGCAGCGCAACCCCGATGGCAGCGAGAGATTTTCTAATATGGAGCTTTTGCGCCTCGCCTTCCCCAAGAGGGTGTTTACTCTATCTCAAGTTAAATATATTGCCGACCGCATAGATTGGCTGTATCAAAACCGTGAGTTAATCGGCGGCCTAGAGTTTATTGAAGAGCCGCCTATACTGCGCTTCTTCTTCGGCAGACTTAAGGAGCTGGGCGGCTGGACAGATAAGCTGGTTGCAAAGTTCCGTGCCGATTTTGGCGATAGCCTTTAATGCCATGATGCTGGGAACTTTAATTAATTCAGGTGCAATAGCACTGGGCACAGGCATAGGCCTGCTGCTTAAAAAGGGAATCCCTGAGCGCATGGGCAAAACCATAATGCAGGGCAACGGCCTTGCGGTTATGGTTATAGGCCTTGCGGGCTGCTTGCAGGAGGTCTTCACCCTAAATAACGGCAAGCTGGAGACGCAGAACCTGCTGTTGTTGGTGTTCTCCCTGTTTATAGGGGGAGTTATTGGCGAGCTGATTAACATAGAAAAGCGGCTGGACTCCATTGGAGCAAAGCTAAAAAAACGCATACCCATAGGCACAGGAGGAGAGGGCTTTGTCCAAGGCTTTGTTGAGGCAAGCTTAATCTACTGTGTGGGAGCTATGGCTATAATGGGCTCGCTGAGCGATGGCCTAAGGGGAGATATTAGCATACTGCTTATTAAATCCCTGCTGGACGGCAGCACTGCTATAATATTCGCCTCTACCTTAGGCATAGGCGTGGGCTTTTCAATTTTGCCCGTGCTGGTTTATCAGGGCACTATAACCCTGCTGGCGGGAGTGGTTGCGCCCTATTTAGCCCCCGAGCTTATCAGCCAGATTTCAATGGTGGGCAGTGCGCTTATATTTGCCATAGGCATAAACCTTATAAGAGACAAAAAGATAGCGGTAGGCAACCTGCTGCCCGCTGTGCTTGTACCTGTGGGGTATTATTTTATTCAATTCGTAATGCGTAATTAAATTGAAAATTGAAAGTTAAGGTGAATTTGCTGCTCAAATTTTATTAAATATTTAATAAAAAATGCGCAGCATTTTCGCCTTAAACTATTGTCTCTTATCTAAGCCTTAGGGTTTGTAGGGGATGGGCAAGCCCGTCCCGCAGACTGTGCGGAAAAACTGCAAAACAAGCCTACAGCGGTGCGTTAAGTAGGCCTAAAGCCATACAAGCTGCGTCATTGCGAGCACGCAACCTAACTATAATAATCATAAAGTGCGGTGTGCGAAGCAATCCAGCGGAACAAGGCCAGACGTTCAACAGAAGCACAAGGGCTTAGGGTACTGGATTGCTTCGCACTCGTAACCGCATGGTAAATTCAAGCTCAGCGGTGCTCGCAATGACGTACGTCAGCGGGGCGATAGAAAAGTAACATTCCTCCCGCTCTCACATATCCCGCCCAGTTTACGGTGCGAATGCAATTCGCACCTACAATCCTGCAAACCCCTAAACAAAATCAATGGGCGGCCATAACGGCCGCCCATATTGCTTTGTGTTTAAAAAATTCTAAGGTCTAACACCTAACATCTAAGGTCTAAACCAGATACGGTGCTGCCTCTGCAATGGCAGCTGCCTGTTTGGCTGCATCGAAGGAGGCGGTGGTGAATAGCACATATCCGCCATTGTCTTGCCAGTAAGTTCTATATGAAGCATAACCAAACTTCTGTGCAAGAACAACCAAGGCACGGGCAGGTGCATAAGACCTTGTGTCAATAAGCTTGAAATATTGATCCGGATCTAACTGGTAGGTTTCTTTAAGAGAATTGTCTGAGCGATTATAGATGTTTACAGTTGCGGTATCATACTGTATATAAGCTATATTGTAGTCATCTTTTACAGTAACAGAACCTGTAGCATCATCCCAACCAACCCTTAAACCTAAGGCTTCTGCAACATCACGTACAACAGTATAAACTCTGTTGTCTATGGTGATTACCTGTGCGGCAATAGCATAGCCTTGGTTAGGCTCGGCGGAGCGGTATGATACAGCTGAACCAACCTTAAACACCGTAAACTTTGGTGAGACTACATACCCCAGCAAGGTAATTTCGGCGGTATCCTTCTTTGTGCTGTCTGCCTCAGAGGTGGCTGTAATGGTAACTATGCCCGGGCTAACGCCGGATACCAAGCCGTTTTGGTCAACTGTAGCTACAGCTGTGTTGCTGGAGCTCCAAATCACATTTGTATTAGAAGCCGTAATAGGAGCTACAGAAGCTGCAAGCTGTATTGTTTTGTCATAATCAATTGATGCTGTTTTGGGGCTGACAGTAACAGAGCTTACACCAACCTCTACGTCAGGTGTATCAAATGGGGTTTTGTCCTTAAGTCCGGCAGGAACCTCTTGGCCGTCTTGTGTTATTGTGGGTATGCCTGCCCAGCCTCTTGAATAGTAGGGAGTGCCTATATTAAGCTTTTCAGGGGAAATACCCTTGGACATAAGGTAGTTTATGGTTAAATCGGTTGACCACTCTGTTGGGTTATCGGCATGTGAATACAGGGGTGAGTTGTAGCCTAAGTCCCAATACTCGTTTGTTTTTACGCCTTCCTTTGTATAAACAGGGCCGACGGGGTCAAATGCACCGTGATAGTCATAGGTCATAACGTTTGCAAAGTCACTGGCCGCAACTATTGCAACTATATTCTGCTTATCCAGCTTTGCAGGGTCGGCAGGGGTACAAACTGTAATGATATTCTGGCCTGTAGCTGCAAAGTTTGCGTCCAAAGCCGTTCTCATCTCGGTAACAATAGAGGTATAGTTTGCATAGTCAGAGGTTGTGCCTGTGGGGCAGCCTCTGTCGTATGGGTCGTCATGGTCGGCCGCACGCGGGGTGTTGCCTGGGTATTCCCAGTCAAGGTCTATGCCGTCAAATTGAGGATACTTTTTAATATAATCCACAACAGACTGTATGAAGGTTGCACGGTTTGCAGGAGAGGATACCATTGCGTGGAAGGTATCGCCTCTTGTCCAGCCGCCTACAGAGAGCAGCAGCTTTGTATCAGGATAGGCCTCCTTCATCTGTGCGGCCTTTGCAAACATTGCAGGTGCGCCGTAATCTGTTGCGCCTGTGGTGTCCGCCCAGTCGTCCATAGAGGCTATTTTGTTGTTCTCTATGCCTATAAAGGAATAGTTAATGTGTGTCATAATATCCCAAGGCAGGTCTGCGGGGCTTTGCTTTTGATGGAAGTCATTGTAAACAGACCAGTTTGTAAAGTAACCAACAACACGCTTGCCTGGAGTGCCGTCTGCAAGCAGCTTTGTCATGGGATAGGTGTCGGTATTGTCGCCGGACATCTCCCAAATTATGCAGCCGCCCAGATTCTTTTGGTTGATATAATCCACTCTGGCTGAAAGTGAACGGGGATTCTCATAGGTGAGGAACATGCCTGTATCCTTGTGCCAGAGGTAGGGGTTCTCTGTCTCTTCATCATAGCCATAGAGCCAGCCGTCTGTATTGGCATTTGAAACGCCTACGTTGCGCTCTATATAATCCAGCATAACCCAAGGGTTATTGCCGCCTGTAGAAAAGCCGTAGGCACGCTGCCCAACAGGATAGTTCTGAGCAATCCACTTGCCGGGCTCTGTGTTTTGGTCTTGCATCCAGCCATAGTTAGCGGGCATATTGTCCCAAACGCCCTCAACATAATAGTCGTTAAGGAAAAGCTCGTCATATTGATAAGCATTGGGCTTGATTTCGGTGTAGTAGTCGATAAGCTCCTGTTTATCGGAGTTCTGAGTTCTTGCGGGCTCGCCCAATTGAGTGAGCATAGTTTTAACCTCGTTAACAGCAAAGCACTGCTTGCGCACACTGTTGCGGGCTATTGTGCACCAGGATTTAAGTGTCTCGTCTGAAACGCCCTTGCCGTAATAGGTAACTAAATCTACGCCTGTCCCGCCCTGCGTGGGAACAAACTTTGCGGTGTAGGGTGTGCCGGCCCATCTATCCTTAGTAACGATAGTGTAGCCAAGCTCAGAGACATCCCTTGTGGTAAACTTAAGATTAAAGGTAAAGCTGCTGCCTGTTAAAACAGAGCCTGTAACGCTTGTGGTGTTGGGATTCCAGTGGGCAAGAACAGAGCCGCTCTCGTAGGTAAGCTCGTACTTATCCATGCTGTTGCCCTTTTTAAAGGCTATCTTTTCAATGTAGTTGCTAAGTGTGATTGTTCCGGCAAAGGTGACGCTTCCGTCTGCATTTTTAACAGCGGTAACGTTGATTGTGCCTGGGCCAATCTCTGTGCCTACATCTCCGCCGCCGCCTCCGCCCGGGTCGGTTTCATCCTCGCCCTGAACAGTGCCTGCGGGAGAGGGCACATAGCACTTTGACCAAGCTGAGTTATTGCTGTCCAGAGCAACAACTGTGTAGCCCTCAGGAGTGACCTTTGTGCCTCTTAGCACAACTGAATAGGCATTGCCTGTGCCTATAGCAACGCTGCCCGCTGTGTAGTTAAAGCTTGCAACAGATTCCAATGCGGCAATCTCGGTTGCACTTTTTGCATATTGGTTGCCCTTTACAATAACCACCTTGGTTAACCAGCCCCAAACAGAGGCCAAGCCTGCAATGGTTATGCGGTTGTTCTCGTCCAGAGTTGTTGTTGCGGTAACGCTTGTTCTGGCATCGTTTGAGGATGCCTGAGTTTGGCTGTCTGCCGAGACAGTAAAGCCAAAGGAGCACATGCCAAGCAGCAGAGCAAAGGCCAAAACAAAGCCTAAAATGCGCCTAGAAGTAGTTTTCATTAACTAATCCCTCCAAATGTAATTGTTTGGTTTCTTCGTAACGTTTAGTGGCAGAGCAAACTACCACTATTTAAATACATTTTAGCACAATAAATGGCAAAGCGCAAGGAGGAAAGCAGCAGAAAAGGTAAGTTCTGTGAAATACACAACTTAGGGGCGAAAATTTTAGTGATAGTGCCTTTTTTTCAATGCATAATTAATAATGTATAATGCATGATTAAATTGACAATTAAGGCTAATTTGCTGCGCAAATTTTGATTAAAGGGACTTACTCCATTCAACAACCAACACGCCCCTCACAGCCTACAGCTGTGAGGGGCGCATATACTCTTCTTTAATTACTACTCAACATCGCCGGAAGCCTTTGCTTCCTCAATAACCTTTTGAGCAATGTTTGTTGGGGCTTCCTCATAACGCTCAAAGTCAAAGGCGAAGTAGCCTCTGCCCTGTGTGGTCTGGCGCATGAAGGTGGAAAAATCCCCCATCTCCGCCATTGGAACCTCAGCGTCAAGCTCCTGCAAACCCTCCTCTGCGGGATTCATGCCCAAAACACGGCCTCTGCGCTTGTTAACCTCGCCCATTAAATCACCCATTTTATCGTCGGGGATATAGGCCTTAAGTGCGCCTATAGGCTCTAAAATAACGGGTGAAGCCTGAGGTATACCTGCCTTATAGGCCACTGCTGCGGCCAATTTAAAGGCCATTTCAGAGGAATCCACGGGGTGATAAGAGCCATCGTAAAGCACAGCCTTTAAGCCCACAACAGGGTATCCTGCAAGAATGCCCTTGCCTATGCAATCACGCAAGCCCTTTTCAACTGCGGGGAAGAAGCCCTTAGGCACAGAGCCGCCCACAACCTCCTCTGTAAATACAAGGTCATCGCTGTCGCAGGGCTCAAAGCGAATCCAAGTATCGCCGAACTGGCCGTGGCCGCCGGACTGCTTCTTGTGTCTGCCCTGAACCGAGACTGTCTTGCGTATGGTCTCTCTGTATGGAACCTTGGGTATAGATAGCACAACATCCACACCGAACTTGCTCTTAAGCTTAGAGACGACTACATCCAAATGCTGGTCGCCCTGCCCCTGGAGTATCATCTGGTGTGTCTCTGTATTATTATAGTATGAAATAGAGGGGTCTTCCTCTATAAGACGGGCAAGGCCTAAGGCGATTTTTTCCTCCTCGCCCTTAGTCTTGGGTGCAATGCACATAGAGAGCGAGGGTGCGGGGAAGTTTACGCCCTCAAGTATAACCTGCCTTGCGGGTGAGCACAGAGTATCGCCTGTGTTGGCGTGCTGAAGCTTAGCTACAGCACCTATGTCGCCTGCGGAAATATAGGCGGCGTCCTCCTGCTTTTTGCCTCTTATTGTAACTATTTTGCCTATCTTTTCGGCACTGCCTGTGCGCATATTTGTAAGGGGAGTCTCTGCGCTTAGCTTGCCTGAAATAACCTTAAAGTAAGAGAGCTTGCCAACAAATGGGTCGGCGACTGTCTTAAATACAACTGCGGCTGTCTGAGCGTCCTCGTTGCAGGGTAGCTCAATTTCGTTGCCGTTAACATCCTTTGCCTTGACAGCAGAGCCGTCTGCGGGAGAGGGGACAAGCCACTCTATACCTGCCAAAAGCTGGTCTATACCCTCCAGAGTGAGGGCAGAGCCGCCGAACACGGGGGAGATGTCGCCTGAGCGCACGCCCGTTGCAAGGCCGACTATAAGCTCCTCAGGGGTAAACTGCTCACCTGAGAAGTACTTTTCCATAAGCTCCTCGCTTGTCTCGGCAACGGCCTCATAAATGGCCGTGCGCAGGCCGTCCAGCCGGTGTCCCATGTCGGGCATAGAGACCTCTGCGGCCTTGCCGCCGCTGTAGGTATAGGCCTTGCAGTGGAGCAAATCAATATAAACTGTGGGCTTATTCTCTTCTCTAAATGGCACCACTATAGGGCAGACAGAGGGGCCGAACACGGACTTTAAATCCTCAAATGCCTTGTAGTAATCTGCGTTTTCATCATCAAGCTTATTAATAAAGAAGATTTTTGAAATTCCTGCTGCTGTGGCGGCCTTATAGGCCTTTTCTGTGCCTACATTAACGCCGGATTTGCCGGAGACAGCTATAAGTGCACATTCAGCAGCTCTAAAGCCCTCGGCAACGCCGCCTGCAAAATCAAAAAGTCCGGGTACGTCTATAAGATTTACCTTGCAGCCCTTCCACTCCAAGGGGGCTATTGCTGTAGAAACCGTGGCTTTACGGCGGATTTCTTCAGGGTCAAAGTCACAAACTGTGTTGCCCTCTAAAACCTTGCCTAATCTATCGGTTGCCTTGGCAAGATAAAGCATAGACTCTGCTAATGAGGTTTTGCCTGTACCTCCGTGGCCTGCAATAACTAAGTTCCTGATCTTTTTTGCTGTATACTGTTGCATTTATTTGTTAGCTCCTTTCACCCCTGAACTTAAAAGCTCGGGGGGCAGAATTCAATATCTCTTTTATTATATCTTAATATCCTCCACTTTTCAAGTTATTTTTGCCAAAAAAATAAAAAATAATTCAAGAACGATTGGTTAACATTTTCGTAGAAAGCTGCTGTGTTTTTTTATGCGTAATGACTATATTTTAATTGCAAGATTGTTGAAAACTCAATTTATGCACACTATTAAAAAAAAGTGCGGGTTAAACACCGAAAAAACTGGACAAGCGAAAAAAAAACGTGTATAATACCCATATATAATAATTTCTTTCAGGAGGAACCCCAACAATGAAGCTCACTAAAAAGGTTTTTGCAATTATCATTTCAGCAGCACTCGCCCTGTCTATGGCCGCTTGCAGCAGCAAGCCGGAGATAGCCGCCACTAACGGCAATTTCTCTGTCCCCGTTGGCGTGTACACCTATTACGCCTATTACACCTATCGTGGTTTGGCTCAAAACGGTCAGATTGACCCAACAAAGTCACTCAAAAGCCAAACAATTGCCGAAAAGCCGGCAATTGAGTATATAAATGAGGCAGCTTTGGATAATCTAAGGTATATGATTCAGCTTGAAGAGGAATATACCAAGGCACTGGCCGCCGCCTCTACAGAGGAGCAAAAGGCTATTTTAGAAATAACAGATGCACAAAAGAACATACTTGCCCTTGAAAATGACGATTCTACAAGCGCAACCAACGGCGCAAGCTTGGCGGGCACTCAGTATGCACAGGAAAAGGATTTTTATGAAAAGAACGGCGTTGCAAAGGATTCTATAGTCCTAGCCAGCTTAGACGGCGGACTTGCAGGCTTTAAGCAGCAAAAGCTCTTTGAGTATAACTACGGTGCTAACGGTGTAACCCCCGTTACAGACGAAGAGCTTAAAGCCTACTATGCATCAAATTATGTTTATTTTAGCTATATTTCTGTTCCAACTGAAAATACAAGCAGCGAAACTGCCGCTACAGAGGAAGAGAACGCAGCCATTAAAACAGCAGCACTTGCAGAGATGAACACTCTTAAGGCAGACCTGCAAAGCGGAAAGAAGAACCTTACAACAGTTGTTGAGGAATACGCCGCAAAGGGCACAGGCTATTCTGCTCTTGAAAAGCAGTCTGTTCCTGTATCTCAGGGCTCTGAGCTGCTAACGCAAATTGCAGCATTAAAGGATAATGAGTATGCTGTATTAGAAAACAGCGGCTCTGCTTATCTTGTAGTCAAGCACGCTGCTGCTGAGTCTAAATATCTTGATAACGAGGATAACAAGGCTAACATGATTTCAGATCTTAAAATCGGCGACTTCCAGCAAAAGATTCTGGACGATGCCAAGGCAAGCAAGACCATTGTTATTGACCACAAGGTTCTTGCAAAGTTTGGTGTTGAAAAGCTGAAAATTACAGGACAGGCCAAATAAATTAAGAACCTCTAAAACCCTAACTTGTAGTACCTTGTTAAATCAAAAATGCATACGGTTCGTAGTGGTCACGGCTTGCCTGACCCATGGTGCGTGCTGGGATAAAACGGGCCAGGCAAGCCGTGGCCCCTACTAAGGATAACAAGGCCAAATAAAATTGCGTTATAAGGCGGCACAGTGTGTGTCTCCGTGAAAAAAACCAGGAGATAAAAGTATGAAGAAAATAATATCGGCAGCTCTTCTAATTGCGCTGCTATGCTCGCTTTTAGCCGCCTGTTCCAAAAAGGATGCCGCTGTAAGCTCTGTGGATGAGGTTGTTATCAACCTGCCGGCCGGCGAGACCTCAGAGGGGGAAAAACTCCCCCTTGTCCCCTCCTCAAGAGACGGCAGAGGCTACTATCTTAACCCCTTAACAGGCGTGTTTGATGTTAAAAAGGATGCCTACGGCAAACGTCCGTATGCCGTTATGGTCAGCAATATAAAGGCGGCTCTGCCACAGTGGGGCATTACCACCCCAGACCTCTGCTATGAGATGCTGGCCGAGGGCAGCATAACCCGTATTGTGGCCTTTTATGCCGACGGCAAGGCTATTCCAAAGATAGGGCCTATGCGCAGCGCACGCACCTATCATGTAAAAACAGCCTTGGGTTACGATTCCATTTTTGTCCATTGGGGCGACAGTAAGAGCGGAAATGCATTGATGGTAAGCACGGGACTAGCTCATTTAGACGGCAACAATTTGGACTTCCCCAGAGATAAGGACAGGCTTAAGAAAAAGATAAATATAGAGCATACTGGCTATTCCGATGCAAGTATTATTGCTGATAATGTAGCCAAGAAAAAGTTTAGAACAGACAGAGAAAACAAGGATTTTCAAGCCTTTACCTTTAACGATGAGGCAGAGGAAAAGGGCATATCCGTTAACGGTGCAACCACTGCGGCCACAGATATAAGCGTTACCTTTAGCAAGGATACCATAGGTACGTTTAAATACAATGCATCTGATAAGCTCTATTACAAGGGCGAATTTGGTGCGGCACAGGTAGACGCAACAACAAAGGCTCAGGTTGCGGTGCGCAATGTTATTTATATAACAGATAAGCACGGCTATGAGGATGACAAGGAGCACAGAACCATAGAGCAAAAGGCGGGTGTAGGCTATTATTTCAGCGATGGTCAGGCCATTGAAATAGAGTGGAAAAAGGGCAAAAATGCCGACCCGTATGTCTTCACATTAAAGGACGGCGGCACACTCAAGCTAAACCCGGGCAAGATATGGGTGTGTGTTGTGCCAAAGGATACAACCAAGAGGCTAAAGTTTAGCTAATTCAATTCGTAATTCGTAATGCGTAATTCGTAATTAATGGTGAATTTGCGATGACCGCAAGAGACTAGGCACACAATGAAAAACAAGGAGAAAACCCTATGCTCTTATTGATTGAGTGCCTGCTTGCTTGTGCGGTATTTACGCTTATCATAGTGCCGGCGCAAATACGGAATCCCATCTCGCAAATTGTGTCGTACCCGCCCGAAATCCAAGAACGGGTGCGCTCGTTGCCGCAGTATAAGGATATTGTATTAAAAGCTTCAAAGAAAAATATAGCACGAAAAATCATAGGAGCATTATTGCTGACTTTTGTGCTTGCCGCCCTTGCATACTTTTCAGGAAAGGTAACTTTCTTGAACTCTGCAATTCATGTTTACATTGTTTTTACAGCCGTAAATCTCTATGACCTTATTGTTCTTGATTGGTTATGGTTTGCGCACAGCTCTAAAACAAGAATACCAGGCACGAAAGATATGGTAAAAGCGTATCACGGGCGTTGGCATCATTTTAGAGGGTTCTTGATTGGCTTGGGCATAGGCTTGCCGATTGCTATGCTATCGGCAGTGTGGGTTGTCGTGGCATCTGGTTTGGTAGGATAAAGATGTGTAGCAAAACTTTCAATTATCAATTTAATTATACATTATTAATTATGAATTAAATAAAAGGGGTGGCATAAATAGCAATGAAAAAGCTAACATTAAAAAACGGGCTTAGGATACTGTTAGACCCTGATAAAAACGCAAAGACAGCTTCCATTTGCATGACTGTAGGCGTGGGCAGCCGTATGGAGAGCCCCGAGCAGGCGGGTATCTCCCACTTTGTGGAGCACATGCTCTACTCAGGCACAACAAGCCGTTCACGCAGCGATATTAACGATCAAATCTCGGCTATGAGTGCCTCCTATAACGGCGAAACCAGCAAGGAATACACACGCTATTACTTTCAGGTGCTTGAAAATCAGCAGGAGGCCGCCGCAGACCTTCTATTTGATATGCTGCTGCACCCCGCCTTTGACCCAAAAGAAACAGCGGTTGAACGGGGCATAATCTGCTCTGAGCTGGATATGCGTGACGGCGGACAATCCCCTGTGGGCTACCTTATGGATAACATATGGCCTAAAAGCCAGCTGGTTGCCTCTACAGGCGGCGTACGTGAGACTGTCTCTAAGATAACACCGGACACACTCCGTGCCTTTATGGCTAAATATTACGTGCCTGAGCGCATGGTTTTCTCTGCCTGCGGCAAACTAAATGAGGGGCTGCTCCTGCGCAAGATTAAAAATCAGTTCGGCAAGCTCCCCAACACCAAAAACCCCATATCCGCCGAGCCTGCGCCCTGTAAACGCTTTATTCAAAAAATCCCGCAGCTAAGCGATAAGCTGGCCTTGGGGCTCTGCTTCCCCACCTTTGGCAGCAGGGATGAAAGATATTATGCACTGGATATACTTGAGCACATTATATCCAGCTCGCCCTCTGGCAGGCTGTTTGCCCGTATACGGGAGGAGCTTGGCCTTGTTTACAGCATACGTTCGGGCAAGGTCTCCTTTCTTAACGAGGGCATTTTTGCCATTGAAATGGTGGTTGACGCCGATAACGAGATAACCGCACTGCTTGAAATTGGTGCTATTCTTTACGATATTAAAACAAACGGCGTAACGCAAAAGGAATTCCAGCGGGCAAAGCACCAGCTAACCGACACCCTGACCATGGACTTAGACAACAACCTCTACTGTGCCATTGCAAACGGTGAGGACGAGCTGCTGTATAACGGTGCGCTTGGCCATGCCGAAAAGCTTAAAAAATACAACAGCGTGACCCTTCAAGAGGTTAACAGGCTGGCAGCGGAGCTTATTGACTTTACTCAAACCTCCCTTGTTGCGGCGGGCAGCTCCCCCTGTGACAGCGATTTTTATAAATCTATTTTGGATGAGCTAGAAGTGCTTAACAAAGAAAAAAAGTAGAGGCTCAGGCCTCATTAGAAAGGCGAATCCATGGAGAAAACCACACTGCCCAATGGGCTTAGAATCCTCTTGGAAGAGGAGGAGCACGCAAAAACCGCCTCTGTGGGCATGTGGATAGGAGCAGGAAGCCGCATGGAAGCTCCCGAGCAAAGCGGCATCTCCCATTTTGTAGAGCATATTTTATTCAAGGGCACAGCAACCTACTCCGCCTTTGATATAGCCGAAGCCATGGATTCAATAGGCGCACAGTTTAACGCCTACACAACCAAAGAATACACCTGCTTTTATCTGCGGGTTTTGGATATTCACCTTGAAAAGGCGGTGGATGTCCTTTTTGACATGCTAACACAGTCCAAGCTGGATACAAACGACATAGAGCTTGAAAAGGGCGTTATAATTGAAGAAATAGGCATGTATGAGGACAGCCCCGAGGACCTTATGGCCGACTCCCTTTATAACATTGTGTGGCCGGAGAACATGCTGGGCAAGCCCATTTTAGGCTCAAGAGAGACAGTGCAGGCCGTTACAGTGGGCAGCCTTAAGGCCTATATGCAGCAGTATTATACCCCTGAGCGCATGGTATTTTCGGCCAGCGGTAAGTTTGAAAGGTCTATGCTGCTTGCAAAGCTGGAGCAATATTTTGGCGCACTTGTAAATCAGGGCTCGCCCCTAACTGCTCAAGCTGCCGGCTACAAGGGCGGTGTATCAAGGATTAACAGGGACTTTGAGCAGATTAACCTCTGCGTGGCCTTCCCCTCAATTGCACTGCACGAGAGCAGACGTTATGCACTATCTATATTAAATCATGTGGTGGGGGCAAGCTCCTCCAGCAGGCTCTTCCAAAGGATAAGGGAGGAGCTGGGCTTGGCCTATTCCGTTGGATCTTCCTGCGCCTCATTTTTGCATGAGGGCATATTTGTGGTGGATATGGGCGTGAGCCTTGAACAGGAGGAGGCAGCCCTGCGGGAGCTGTGCCTTGTGTTGCAGGAGATAAAGCAAAACGGCCTTACACAGCGTGAATTTGAGCGTGTGCGCCGCCAAATAACAGCGGGCACTATTATGAGCTCTGAATCCTGGATGTCCCGTGCCTCACACAACGGGCGCAGCGAGCTGCTGGAAAACAGGGTTTTAACCTATGAGGAGCTGGTTGAGTGCATAAACAGGGTTACACTTGAAGAGGTTAACAGCCTTGCGGCAGAGCTGTTCGACTTTGAACAGGCCAGTGTTGTGGCCGTGGGTAAGGACACACACGACGAGGAGTTTTACAGAGGTATACTCAATGCATACAGTAATAGAGCTATTTGATAAAGAGCAGATTTTAAACGTTCTGCTCCCCCTTGCCCTGCCTGCAAAAACAGTGGTTTTTGTGGGCAGTCATCATATGAAGGAGTACAGAGAGAGCCTTGAACGCTTTTTTGCTATGCAAAAAATGGAGCTTAGCCTGTACTTCTACACTGTGGATACCTCCGACTGCGAGGCTATTATGTCCGTGCTTAAAAAGGTTTTAGAGAGGTTCCCTCAAAGTGTTGTGGATGTCTCCGGCGGGCAGGATTTGCCGCTGGTTGTCTCGGGGGTGTTTTGCCGTGAAAATCATGTGCCTATGTATTGGTTTGAAAAGAACAAGCACCGCTTTATCAAGGTTTACGGCAGCGCAAGCGCACCTGAGGTTGAGTGGCAGGGGCGGCTTAACTACAATGATTTTATCACCCTTGCGGGTGGTTCTTCCCTGCGCAGGGGGCACTATTTCACCTCGGAGTTTAGCTCTAAAATGTACGGTGAAATACTGGAAATTTGGAAAATCTACTTCAAAAATCCGCAAAAGTGGGCGCATAACGCCATGTACTTTCAGCAGATTTCAGGCCTTGCAAGTGAGGAAAACGGGCTTTGCGTGGATTCTCCATTAAAAATCAATCAGGAGGGCGGCAAGTATTTTGAGGCTCAGCCTGAGGTTTTGGAGGAGCTGGCCGCAATAGGCGTGCTGCAAAAGCTGCGCCTCACGGGTGGCAGAGTGAGCTACAGCTACAAGAATGAAATGCTTAAACGCTGGCTTAATGATGTGGGCATCTGGCTGGAGCTGTACACCTACATAACCGCCAAGCGCACAGGTTACTTTGACTCTGCCCAAACCAGCGTGGTGGTGGATTGGGACGGCAAATACAGCAGGGAATGCAACACGACAAACGAGATTGACGCTATACTCACAAAGGGCTTGCGAGCTGTGTTTATCTCCTGCAAGGTGGGGCTTCCCACCACAATTGCCCTTAACGAGATTTATGTTTTGGCCAAACGCTTTGGGGGCGAGTGGGCAAAGGCTGTGCTGGTGACGGCCTCTAAATTTTCACAGGATTCCCCCAGCGTGTATCAGCGTGCACGGGATTTAGGCGTGCACGTGGTGGAATATGCCGACATAGCAGCGGGGAAGCTGGGCAAGCGGCTAGTTGAAATCGCAAGTGAAAAGGGTGAAATCAAATGTCTTTAAATAAAGAGCAGGTGCAGGAGCTTATCCAGGCTGCACGCAGGGTTAGCGGGAACTCCTACAGCCCATATTCAGGCTTTAAGGTGGGGGCGGCTCTGCTGGGCAAAAGCGGCAGGATATACAGTGGCTGCAATTTTGAAAATGCAGCCTTTGGTGCGGGCACATGCGCCGAGCGTGTAGCCTTAGGTGCGGCTGTCTCAGCAGGTGAGCGGGAGTTTATAGCCCTTGCAGTGTGCGGAGGAGATACGCCCATAACGCCCTGCGGAATCTGCCGCCAAGCCCTGAGCGAATTTGGAGCTATGGAAGTATACTGCGCCGCCCTAAAGGGCGAGGAAACGCAAAAATACAGCCTTTTGGAGCTGCTGCCACAGGGCTTTAAGCTTGAGGTGTGATAAACCTGAATAAAACCTCTTTGCAGTATTTTTTTATAAAGCAGTTGATTTTTGCGCCCATTTAGCGTAAAATATATATTGCAGGGAGGGATGGTTTTGAAAATCTACTTGGATAACTGCTGCTTTAATCGACCGTTTGATGATTTATCACAGGAACGAATAAACATGGAAGCAGATGCGATTTTATCAATTATTTCCAGATGTGAAAGAGGCGTTTGGAGTTTAGCTGCCAGCACAATAATTGACATTGAGATTAACAAAATCTCCAGTGATGATAAACTGAAAAAAGTTTGCTCACTCTACTCTATTGCAAGCGAAAAGCTGCTTGTTAATGATACTATTGCACAGCTAGCAGCACAGTTTCAGCAAGTCGGTATAAAACTGTATGACAGCTTTCATTTGGCTCTTGCAGAAGCATATAATTATGACGTTTTATTGACGACCGACGATGCTTTCCTCAACAATGCAAAAAAACTATCATTAAATATAAGTGTAGAAAATCCGGTTGCATGGCTTATGGAGGTGCTTAGAAATGAACGGTAACACAGTTATAGATTATAGAAATCCAGCAGTTATACGCAAATTAGGTATTGATGCCCTAACAAAAGAGTTAGGACCCGTTGGTATGGCGTATTTTATCCGTCAGTATGACCGTGGAGAGGGCAATTATACCAAAGAGCGAGAAACGCTGCTTGCAGGCGACACAATGGAAGATGTAATGCGAGAGGTAAATAAACGGCAAAATGCCTAATATTAACCCAAAAGGGGAACGCTCACAGATACAGAAGTTCCCACATTTAGTGTAAAATATAATGGCAGGGAGTGATGGCTTTGAAAATCTACTTGGATAACTGCTGCTTTAATCGGCCGTTTGACTACACAAAATGGCGCAGCGTCCTTCTCGAAGAATTTGACAATATGTCTGTTGAAGAGCTAAGTGCCTTAGCCATGAAGGAGTACAACGAGACACAAACGGATAACGACATTAAATAATAAACCTGAATTAAACCGCAAGGGGAACGTTTGGAGCACTCACAGCTTCAAGTGCTCCCCCTTTTAGCTCAAAATAAAAGAACAAGAAAGATGCAGGAATCCCCGCAAAATGCTTTGTGTGCGGGAGTTTCCGACGCAAGGTGTTCAGATATGCAGCAAATACTAACTAAAATAAAAAACATCAAACAGGAGAGTATAAGCAAGGCCGCTCTTAGCGTTCTTGTTTTAACTCAGCTGCTGGGGAATCTCTTTTTCTTCCTTAGCTTTAGGGTGGGCATAGTGTTCAGCCTGCAAAGAATTTGTATACTGCTTCTGGGTGCGCTCTGTGTCTTTATGCTTATCAAGAAAAGGGTGTTGCTTAAAAGCATAGCTAAATACACAGGCTTTGCTCTTTGCTTTTTTGCCTTTTGGATTGCTTATGGCCTGATTGGACTTATATTTGTACATAGCCGCATAGAGGGCCTTAAGCAGCTTGTAGACTTGCTCCAGTGCGGGCTTGTTCTGCTTGCCCTTGCGGTGTTCATGCGCACAGAGACCGATTTAAAGCTTGTTATAAGGCTGCTAAAGCTGTGCGCTGCTGTAATCTTTATCATTTTTGCCGTTCAGCTTGTCACGCAGGGGTATTTCAGCTTTTCCCGCTACAATTCAAATTACATAGACTATGTAATTGAGCGTGACATGCTGCTTGCTCCCACCACCGTATTTTACAATGAAAATGACATGTGCGCTATCCTTATTTTAATCAATGTATTCTTTGTGTTTGATATGATACGGGAGAGCCGAGGGTTTAAAGTATTCTATAACTGCCTAGGCTCGATAATCTGCTTTTTTATAATAGCCACCTCGGATTCGCAGCTAGCCGAAGCAGCCGTGATTTTCACCTTGATTTTTGCTCTGGTTTTCCTGATAATGAGAAAGCGGGAGGCGCAGAAGATAAGCTTAGCCTCCTCAGAGCTGGTGCTTGCTGTTATCTTATTTGAGCTTATGGGACAAAAGGCGGGGGAGGTGCTGGCTAATCTCAAGTATTCATTTATGTCCATTAGCATAGGGGGGAGAGGCCGCACTCTGCTTAGCACAGCACAGCTTGTGCCCTTAAGCAGTGCCGCAGACACCGCCCAAGCAATAGCGCACAGCTCTCAGGATTCCCGCCTTAACCTGACTAAGGAGGGCTTTGGGATGCTATGGCGCAGCTTTTTTCTTGGGGTAGGAGCTAATCATTACCAGTACAATATAAAGCATCCGGAGAAGGTAAACAATCTGATTAACCCGCACAATCTCTGGATAGAGGTGCTCTCGCAATACGGAGTGCTTGTATTTGTGCCCTTTGCCTTTTTATATTTTAGAGCCGCTTACAAAAACCTTAAAGCCGCCTTTAAAAAGGGCGGCGGAGAGCTGCAATTTGCAATGGCTGCCCTCTCTGTAGTGTTTATATTTTCATCCATACTGCCAAGCTCGTCGATTTCGCTGTATCCTATTTGGATCTTCTTTGGCATGGTGCTGGTTTATGGAGAGAGGCAGGCTTGAGGCTTAAACAGGAAAGTATAAAGAACTCCCCTTGACTGAGTGATAAACAGTCAAGGGGAGTTTTGCGCTTAAAGCTTATTGTGTAATGTTAAAAACAACGCTATCAGGCAGCAGATAAAACGCCCATGTTATGGTTCCGCTTGAATCCCGCTGTGCTGCTATTACATAGCAATCACGACCTCCGTCAATTGAGCCTTGAGCCAACACACATATTCCATTATCGTCAAATATCAGATTTTCGGGGTTTTCTCCGGACATATTAGAGGTTAATTCAGTACTATCGTGCTTAAAGGTGTAGCTGTATGTGTAGTTCCCCTCTGCATTCTTTTCGTATGGCTTTACAGAATCAGGTAAAAGCGTCCATTCAGAAATTGGCGGCAGGCTTGATGTGGAAATTGGATTGAGTTTTTCTGCGCCGCTGTCCTCTGCTGCTATGCCGTTATTATTTTCTAATATCCGTTGAGCAAGCTCTCTGTTGGCCTTGGATTCATCAAGTGGAAGCATAAACAGTGCGGAATATCCCGTGTATGTGGGGTTAGGGGTAATATCGCCTGTGCTCTCATCGTAAATATACATATCATGAGAATAAACAAATTTATCCGAAACACTAAGATACACTGTTGTATAGGCGAAAGGCTCCAATTGCTCGCAGCTCACAAGAAAGTAGAGCACACCGTCTTTTACCGTGGAGATGTGCCCACCGCCGCCCAGCGAATTTTGCCATGGAATTATGCCTTTAACCATAGGACGGCAATAAAATTCACCTTCCTCACTGTTTGTTGAAGAGAGCTCACTTATCGGCGTTCCGTCTGTTTTTCGAATTGCAACAGCGGCGTAAATAGTTCTATCCTCTTCAATAATGGGCTTGTCGTTAACCGTAAGGTTAAAGGCGGTAAAATTTTTGGCTGGGGCAATGCCCAGCAGAGTAATATCATATTCCCCAACGGTTTTTGTCTGATTGATTTTTACTGCGTCAGAGGTTTGAAAAGCCTTTGCTGCCTTAGCATCAAACAGCTCTGCAACCTTATCAGCCGAAAGAAGCACCGAAACAGCATACGCTGTCATACTAAAAACGCAGATAATTGCGATAAGGGCCATAGCAATTACAGCAGGTTTTTTTCTAATAGTCATAGATAAATTATCCTCCTTAAATTTTGATTTGAGCCTTGCAGCTGCTTTTATTTGTGAGTTTAGAGCCTCCGCTGGTTCATCGCAGACCAAAAGCGATTGCCTTAATAGGCCTTCAAATTTGTTTTCATTCATAACCTAAATTCTCCAATCTGGCTTTAATGAGATTTCGAGCTTTGAACAATCGGCTTTTAACAGTGCCGGAGGGTATGAACATTGCTCTTGCAATCTCCTCCACACTTAACTGCGCTGTGTAATGCATTAGGAGAGGGATGCGGAATTTTTCAGGCAATTTTGCAATTTCGTCTGAAACTTGCGCACTAAGCTCTGTGTTTATTGCAGCATCTAATGGCAGTAATTCAGGCGAGGCAATGTTAAGAGCCGTGTCGATTGCTTCAAGCTTAAGCAGCGCATTGTGTCTGCACGAAGAACGCCAAAGGTTTATGCAGGCTTTAAAAAGATAGCTTTTTATTCCTGCATTGACTTCAACTAGGGTCAGTCTTTGAAAAACCCGCAGAAATGTCTCCTGATAAAGGTCATCTGCATCGTTAGGTGAGAGCTTGCGGCAAAACTTATACAGCGCAGAGCCATGCTCTTCCACTAACTGACAAAAAGAACCATAATCCATCTCATTCTCCTCTCATACACTAATTTGGACGTCCATTTGTATAACGCTTGGAGTTGTGCCGTGGTTCATTTTTTATTTTACAAGAGAAGCTCCGCCCCTTAAAAAAGGAGCGGAGCACACCGCAAAACATCTTAAATCTGCTCTTACACTAGCTCTATACCGCTCATATCAGCCTTGATATTCTTCAAAAATGAGTAGCTGATGTTGTCAGCCCTGCAGTTTACAAAGCTTACACGCCTCATGCTTTGGCCCTTGAAAAAGGTGTTGCTAAAGGTGACATTGCGGAACTCCACCTTTGAATAGTTGCAGTTCTCAAAGGAACAGCCCGTTATATCCCCTTCAAACACAAGCTTTATAAACTGAGAAGAGCGGAAGCTTGTTTGCTCAAATACAGCGTTTGATATAATTAAATCCTTAAGCTTTGAGCCTTTAAAGCTTGCGTTTTTAAAGTTAGCCTCTGAAAAATCGCATTGAATAATGTTGCTGCCGTTAAAAATCGAGCTCTCAAAGGCGCAGCGCACAAAGCTATTGCCCTTGATATTGCTGCCGTTAAAGGTGCTTTTGCTTAAATTGGATTCAGAAAAATCATTGTTAATTGTATTGTTGCCGTTAAATCTGATTCCTGAAAGCTCTGCGCCTACAAACTTACAGCCTTTAATATTTGCGCCGTTGAACTTTTCGTGCAGACCCTTGAGGCCGGAGAAGTCGGCGTCAATCCAATTGTAGCCGGACATGTTCCACCCGGGAGCTCTCTCCGCCTCCGGAGCGGGAGCAAAGGAGGTTTCGGCCGCTGCCCCTTCTTCTGTGTAGCAGGCTTGGGGAAGCTTGGGCTCGGAAACGCTGCTCTCGCCCATAAAAAAGCTTAAATCAACGCCTGTGACCTCTGCAAGATGGGCAAAGGCGATAATATCGGGCATGGATTCGCCACGCTCCCACTTGCCTATGGCCTGAGGGCTGACGGACATAAGCGCACCCAGCTGCGCCTGAGAAAGATTTTTGCACTTGCGTGCTGCGGCAATCCTGCCTCCGATAATGCTTGCGTTTAACATAGTAACACACTCCGATAAAAAATTTTGTTGTGCCATTATTATATCCGCAAATCAAGAAAAAATCAATATATATTTAGCTACTTTGGGTTGTATTTTAACAACGGTTGGTTGTTTTTTGCAGGATTTTAAGCGAATTGGAGGGCGATGGTGTGGGAAATGATTAAAAAATAGTTATCGCCTTTGAAGACGCTGAGTTGGTTAAGGGAGTTAGGAAAACAAATATGTATAATGACAATGTAACGAAATTAGCTGTATAAATTGTTGACATTTTGCTAAAGCTATGTTATAATAAACATAAGGGGATGATTGATATGGCAAATACTGTAAACCTAAATATTCGAGTGGACGAAAATCTAAAGCGTCGAGCCGAGAGCATTTATAATGAGCTGGGCATGAATTTGACAACTGCGCTGAATTTGTTTCTGCGTTCCTCTGTGCGCTACGGAGGCATTCCTTTTGACCTTAGGTTGGAACCAGATACAAGAACGCCAACCCAAATTAAGGGGGATATTCTGCAAAAGGTTGAAGAAGCCGAGGCTGATGTTGCCGCCGGACGAACCAAGGACGCTTATGAATCTTTGCGGCAAGTGAGGGAAAAACATGGAATATAAGCTTGAAGCGATTTTGGGTATAAGGTAAAGCGGAGGTTGTGAGTTATAAACCAAAACAAAAAAGCCATCTTCAAACGAAGACAGCTTTCTAGCATCTAGTCTCTAGTGACTAGCATCTAGCTGGAGGCGTCACCCGGATTTGAACCGGGGAATCAGGGTTTTGCAGACCCATGCCTTACCACTTGGCTATGACGCCATATAAAGTTAAACGGCACTCTATCACAGTACCGTCAAACTTCCTTTTTGGAGCGGATTACGAGACTCGAACTCGCTACCTCCACCTTGGCAAGGTGGCGCTCTACCAGATGAGCTAAATCCGCATAAAAGCTGGTGCCTCCGGGCGGAATCGAACCACCGACACGTGGATTTTCAGTCCACTGCTCTACCATCTGAGCTACAGAGGCGTAAAGCTGGCGACCCGGAACGGGCTCGAACCGTCGACCTCCAGCGTGACAGGCTGGCGTTCTAACCAACTGAACTACCGGGCCAGAAAAATGGTGGGAACAACAGGGCTCGAACCTGTGACCCTCTGCTTGTAAGGCAGATGCTCTCCCAGCTGAGCTATGCTCCCACAACTAAGAATCTTACACGCCCTTGCAGGCGCAACCTTAACACTCTGGTATGCTTGGTTTTGTGTTAGAATTCTCAGCGACAATGAATATTTTAACATATGGGAGAATTGAAGTCAAGACTTTTTTGCAAAAATTTCAATTTTTTAATAAAATAATCTTATTGCAGAGTTTCAAGACGCTGTAATGCCGCTCTGCGGATGTCTGCGCTTTTGTCGTTGTCGTATAGATATTGCAGTGTTGTTGGGTCGTTAAGGCGTTCGGTTGCGGCTTGACGGACACGCTCGTCAGAATCTGTCTTGATACCCTGCGCCACCGTAGCTTGCCAATAAATCATCTTTTGTTAAAATAATACCTCATCCGCTAAAAAAATTCAATACTTTTATTTAAATAAGGCTTGACATACGGCAAAAAATGTTCTAAACTAGTATTATCTCAGAAACAATAGTGCTTCAAAATTACTATCGGTGTGCTGAGAATAATTTAAATGCTTAAGTTTGGGTAGTGTAACCAAAACAGATGTAAGGGGCGTAAAAGGCAATTTTGCTTTCTTGCTCTGTAGGGGCAGACCTATGTGTCTGCCCAGATTGCAGCAAGATGCCCGTCTCAGGGCAGACACATAGGTCTGCCCCTACAATCTCTCTCACACCCAAGCAGCTAAGCCAGCACAACATCGCTTTTACATTGTACGCAAAAAAGAAAGGAGTGTGCCAATGCAAATTCAATTTAAAAAGGGAGTTTTAGAGCTTTGCGTTCTTGCTATGCTCAAAAACGGGGACAGATATGGCTATGATGTGGCTAACTGCCTTTCAAACGCTATCAATGTCTCCGACGGCTCAGTTTATCCCGTTTTGCGCCGCCTTAAACAAGAGGGCTGCGTCTCCTCTTATTTAGAGGAGGCCTCAGGCGGTCCGCCGCGAAAATATTATGTTATCACCAATAAAGGCACAGAACTGCTGGATTCTCTGGTGCGGGACTGGAGCAGCTTCAGCGGCCACGTAAATAATATATTAACAAGAGAGGGGAACCTTCAATGAGCAAATACGAGTTTATGTTTAGGCTTGAAAAGGCCATAAGCAGCCTAAGCGAGGCCGAAAAAGCGGACATCCTTAACGATTATGAGGAGCATTTTAGGGTAGGCCTAGAAAAGGGCAAAACAGAGGCCGAAATCTGCGAGAGCTTAGGTAATCCTGAGGATTTGGCAGCTTCATATTTTGACGAGCAGCAGGGCAAAAACGCCCCAAATGTGCCGCCTTATCAGCAGGCAAGCTACACTCCTTATAATAATGCAGGCAGCAATAAGAGCTCAAGCGCAGGCGGCAGAGCTCTGGTGATTCTGGGCGCAATTGCTCTTCTTATATTTGTGCTCATTCCTGTAGCAAGTACACTTATAGGCGTGCTTGTGGGCTTTGCAGGGGCGGCAATAGGCCTTTGCGTTGGCGGCATTGCGCTTATTGTAAGCTGCTTTTGGGTTGCAGAGAATATCCTGCTGCTCTTGGCGTCTCTTCTAATCGGCATAGCTCTTGTTGCCCTGAGCATTTTAATTGTTATAGGCCTTGTCTATGCTGTAAAGGGCACAGTTTGGCTCTGCAAAAAGCTGGTAGTCTGGTATTCAGGCCTACTCAAAACTATTTAACGGGAGGGATTAAGAATGAAAAAGAGCATAGGCGCAACAATAATCATACTGGTAGTAATATTCCTTGCAACGGCGATTTCAGGCTCTATTCTGCTGGGGGTCGCCTTGAATAATGCGGATTTTAAGCTTGCAAAGCTTTTCCCTGACAGCGCTGTGGAGATAGACGAAGCTCACACAAGGAATCTTACAGGTATAAATACCATAGAGCTTAAAAACATTGCCGCAAAAATCACCATTACCTCAGCGGGGGCAAAGGAGAGCACGGTTACAGCCACGCTCAAGGGCACATATTTCCACACCACAGGCAAAAAAATTACCTTTGATATGAAGGCCGAGGGCAGCAAGCTCACATTTGCACAATCCAGCGGCAGCGGTTTTAATTTGGGGTATAACTTTGAAGATACTAGCTTAGTGCTAATTGTTCCCACAGATTACACAGGCGAGCTTAAGCTGACAAATTGTGCTGCTAAAATAGATGCCTTTACAAGCTCCGAATCCCCTAAATTAAGCGGGTTTGCATCAACCAACGGCGCAGGAAAGCTAGACGCTGTGGGGTATTTTAAGAACATTGAAATTGTTAATTCCGCAGGTAAAATAAATATACGTGAAAAGGGCGAGGTTGGCACTATCTCCATTAAGAACAGTGCAGGCAAGGTGACTCTAACACTGCCCAAGAACACCAAGGGCAGCATAGAAATTAGCAATAATGCGGGCAAGGTGGAGTCAGACTTCCCGCTTAGATCCGGAGAATACGGCAATTATTGGGGCGATTTGAACGGCGGAGGAGACGCTAAAATAAGCATACAAAACTCAGCCGGAAAAATTGACATTATTGCATCTTGACATTTTCCCTCTTTTTAGGTATGATATTAATATCTACAACTTAAAAAGGAGCGATAAAATTGAAAAGTTTTGTAAAAGTTATTGCGCTTATTCTGGTGTTTGTTGCCGCTGTGGGGGTTTTGGCGGCCTGCGGAGATAAGCCGAAACCTAATAAGAACACAAGCTCGGCAATCAAAATTGTTGAAAAGCCTAAGGCACAGGATGTTATTGACAAATATAACACCGATAAAAAGGAAGTAACGACTGTTCCGCACACAAGGTATATCAGCAACGAGATACAGCTGGACGAAAAGGCTAAGGTCAGCGTTTTTGAAAATGCAACAAGCGGCGACTTTAACGGCGTTGATTTTAGAATTGATGATGTTAAGGCAGAAAATAAGGATACAAAGTATGCCCAGTTTTATGCTGAGATGAAAAAGATAATCCTTTCAATTGATGCAAAGATAACTCCCGCACGTGCAGACGAGCTTGTTAAGTACCTCAACCAGATACAGCCCAAGGACATTTCTGTAAGCACTACAAGAAACGTGGAAGAAAACGGCTTTACCTACTCAATCTTCTACACAAATGAGCAGCTGGTGTTTACTGTTACCTAATGTTTTATAAAAATTGATTAGTGGCGTTTAGGATTTGTAAATCCTAAACGCCACTGTTTTAGTTTGTTATTTCAAAATATCCTCAACCTGAGATAGGGGAATACCTGTAAGTGAGGAAATGTCCTCCGCACTTACGCCGTTGTTTTTTGCCATAGCTAATACTAGCTTGGTTATGCCGAGCTTTTCGCCTTTTTGCAAACCTTCCGCACGGCCTTTTTGTATACCCTTCTGCAAGCCTTTTTGCAAACCTTCTGTACGACCTTTTTGAAGTCCTTCTTCTAGTCCTTTTTGCAAGCCTTCTTCCAAGCCTTCCTCTCGAGCACCCGCCACCCGTGACCACTCATCCCTCTTAGCTTTCAAGTAGGATTCATTGCGCAGACGGGTGACTTCATCATCGCTTAACTCACGCAAGACTGTGTATGCCTGACCTATTGCGGTGTTTGTTTTTGCTAACACTTCGAATTCCTCCTCTCGCTCTGCTTTTAAAAATTTCATCCAATTTATAAGGTCTCCGCTTTGATTTTGTGGGATTTTTGTTAAATCTAGCACATTTATCTCCATTAAGTTGTTAAATGGAAAGTGCTCAGTTTTCTCTATCATTTGGAACACTGCATGATGATTTTGCGTCTCCTTAAGCAGCGGATAGTCTACTATCACAATGCTAACGGCTCTGCATAAATCTCTGTAAGGGCTTCCCGAACTCAGTTGCTCTGTTACCATATTACTGAGATAATATGTGATTCTGCTGCGCATGTCGGGCATATCCCACAGCTGGATTTCAATGTCTATGCGCTGTCCGCTGGTGGTTTCAACCTTTACATCTAAGATGCCCAGTTTATCGTCTAGGGATTCCCTTTGTAAAAATGGGTCTGTTATTTTTAAGTCTGTAAACTCATCGTGTTGAAGGTTTAGGACAGCCTGTAAAAAGTTTTGCAAACAGTTTAAATTGCGTTCATCGGCAAATATTAGTTTAAAAATGTAATCTGAGCGTGCAGAGAGCAATGTCATTACAATCACCTCTTATGATAATATTATACTCCTTTTTTGCGGTTTTTGCAAGGGTTTTTGTATATCCACTCCCCACAAACCAACATTGGCAAATAATGCAAGAACAAAACCTGCATTATTTGCCAATTCTAAAAATTATTTAATTTTAATTTCCTCATCGGTTGGGATATAATCGCCCATGGTTCCGGCGTTAAAGTCCATATAGGCTGTCATGTCAAAATAACCTGTGCCGGTAAGTCCGAATAGTATGGTTTTAGCTTCGCCGCTTTCTTTACACTTAAGAGCCTCCTGAACCGCAGCATAAATAGCGTGTGAGGATTCGGGTGCGGGAAGGATTGTTTCGCTCTGGGCAAAGAGCTTTGCCGCCTCAAACACCTTGGTTTGCTCTGCGCTTATAGCCTTGTCTATCAGCTTGTCGTGATAGAGCTTTGAAACTAGCGGCGACATACCGTGATACCTTAATCCGCCCGCATGGTTGGGGGAGGGCAGGAACTCACAGCCCAGTGTGTACATTTTAACAAGCGGAGTGATTTTTGCTATATCTCCAAAGTCATATGCGTATGTTCCCCTTGTCAAAGAGGGACACGAGGCCGGCTCAACCGCTATAATGTAAGGATTTGCCTTACCCTCCAACTTGTCTGCCACGAATGGGGCAATAAGGCCGCCTAAATTGCTTCCTCCTCCCGCACAGCCTATTATAATGTCAGGATATGCGTTCAACTGCTCCATAGCTGTCTTGCTCTCTATGCCTATTACAGACTGATGCAGCAGCACTTGATTCATAACAGAACCCAAAACATAGCGAAGAGACGGGTCTTGAACAGCCACCTCAACAGCTTCGGATATGGCACAGCCAAGACTTCCTGAGGTGTCGGGATGCTCAGCAAGAACGGCACGGCCTGCGTTGGTTGTGTTGGAGGGGCTTGCGATTATCTTTGCTCCGTAGGTCTCAATAACTGCCTTGCGGTAGGGCTTTTGTTTAAAACTGCCGCTAACCATATAAACGCACAAATCGAGGCCGTAATACTTGCAAGCTATTGAAAGAGCCGTGCCCCATTGCCCTGCGCCTGTCTCTGTGGTTAAGCCCTTAAGCCCTTGCTCCTTAGCATAATAGGCCATTGGAACAGCCGCATTAAGCTTATGCGAGCCGCTGGTGTTGTTGCCCTCAAACTTGTAGTAAATTTTTGCCGGAGTGCCCAGGGCTTTTTCAAGATTATAAGCCCTGCAAAGAGGAGAGGGTCGATAGAGCTTATAGAACTCCCTAACCTCATCGGGAATGTCTACATACTTGTTATCCTCGTCCAGCTCCTGTGCTGCCAGCTCATCGCAGAAGATAGGCAACAAGTCCTCCTTGACAATGGGCTTGCCTGTTCCCGGGTGTATCATGGGGTCAGGCTTATCCTTCATAAATCCCCGTATGTTCAGCCACTGTTTTGGAATTTGCTCCTCTGTAAGATAAATTCTGTAAGGGTCTTGCTTTGCCATAGTAAAAGCCTTCTTTCTTAAATTTTAATAAAATAAAAAGTCCCATAGCAGCCTAAACTGCTATGGGACAGATTTTATAAAATAACAATCTGCGGTACCACCCATATTGAAGAACCGTTACAGTTCTTCCTCTCTGCACGCACTTTCATGCGCTGCCTTTGATAACGGTAGGCTCCCCGTCGCCGCTACTTATTGCATTAAAATGCAACTTTTGCTTTGCCCTCAGCAGACCATTCACCCAAACGCCCAATACCGCTTCCCAGCAATGGCGGCTCTCTGTAATTGGCTTTTCTGGAATACTTTTCTGCTTCACAGGTTTAATATGGCTTTATTATACGCTTGTAAAATGAGATTGTCAAGTGTGTTTTTTGCGATTTTTGCAGATTTTCAGGTAGGATTCATTGCGCAAACGGGTAACTTCATCATCGCTTAACTCACGCAAGACTGTGTATGCCTAGCCTATGGCGGTGTTGGTTTTGTCTGTCATTTCAAAATATCCTCAACCTGAGATAGGGGAATACCTGTAAGTGAGGAGATGGTCTCAGCACTTACGCCATTGCTTTTTGCCATCGCCAATATTAGCTTTGTTATGCCGAGTATTTCGCCTTTCTGCAAGCCTTCTTCTAGGCCTTCCGCACGGCCTTCTTCCAAGCCTTCCTCTCGTGCCCCCGCCACCCGTGACCACTCATCCCTTTTAGCTTTCAAGTAAGATTCATTGCGCAAACGGGTGACTTCATCATCGCTTAACTCACGCAAGA
>JAISYX010000141.1 GCA_031269595.1 Oscillospiraceae bacterium | reverse complement strand
AATGCCGTTAATGCCGTTAATGCCGTTAATGCCGTTAATGCCGTTAATGCCGTTAATGCCGTTAATGCCGTTAATGCCGTTAATGCCGTTAATGCCGTTAATGCCGTTAATGCCGTTAGGTTATTATAGCATATTCCCGCATAAAAGTCAAATTTCGTGTGGTTTAAGGCGTGCTTTTGTGGGCTGAAAACGGCTAAGGCATGGGCTTTGCGGCTGCGCGGATATGTTAACAAGAAGTTTACATATCCGTAATTTTAAGTTGAAAATTGTGGTGATTTGCTACGCAAATTTTATTAAAAAGTAATTTAAGCTTAATTTATATCCGGAACTGCGACTGGGCAATTTCTAGCGTCTAGCCTCTGGTTTCTAGCCTCTAGCAGCATATCACATGGGCTTCGTGCACTGGATTGCTTCGCACTCGTAACCGCAGGATACACTCAAGCATAGCGGTGCTCGCAATGACGCACGTAAGCGTGGCGATAGAAAGACACGCTGTTCCCCGCTCTCACACATCCCGCACCTACGAACCCATTTAATCAAAATTTGCGTAGCAAATCCACCACAACTCTTCACTTTTCACTCTTCACTTTTCACCCTTCACTTTTCACTTTTCCCCGCTCCTGTTCTTACACTTACCGCTCAGTCTGAGGGCAAACGCAAAGCTTTAGTCCTTACGAGGCAGTAGGGGGCATGGCTTGCCTGACCTGTGGTGTGCGCTGGAGGAAAACGGGACGATGTGGACATCATCCCCTACGGAGTGAGCAAATAATCCTCTCACTTCTTAAATATCTCACGTGAAATTAGCATAGGCAAAAAGGTTTTAAGCCCTCGCAAAAACTTATCATCTGGGCTAAACAATAGGAGGCCGTGCCCTTCCTTTTCCGTTCTAAACTCTGCAACCCAGAGCTCCTCGGGTTTGTGTGAGCGGCCTGCAAAAATTTTGGTATCTAATTTACTGCGGCCGTACTTTTCCTCAGAGTAGGGCTCCAGTGCCTCTATTTTGCGCACATCCAAGCTTATAAGGCGTTTGCGCTTGCGTTGGCCATAGATAACATCAACGGTAAGCTCCCCGTTAAGCGCAGAGTATTCATACTCCTGTAAAAGATTTTTATTAAATCGTATGGCAAAAAAGCCAAGAACCACCACCACAGGCAGCGCAAGTATTGAGAGCAAGGGTATTGAGCTTAATACACTAAATAGTACAATTGCCAGAATAGGCACACCCAAAAACAGCCCTGCAAAGCAGAGATACTCCTTAAGCTCCAGCCTTTTTCTAACTAACATCTCCTCAAAAGTATCCATTTCCTTCTCCTTACTAGTTAATATGATGAGCCTCTTTGTGTTGATGACGGTATACATTTATATCACTCCGCAGAGGTGCGTCATTGCGAGCACCGCTGTGCTTGAGCTTACACTGCCGTTATGAGTGCGAAGCAATCCAGTGCACTAAGCCCTTGTCTGCCGTTGAACATCTAACCTTACTCCACTGGATTGCTTCGCACACCGCACTTTGTGATGGCTTTGATTTAGTTGTGTGCTCGCAATGACGCAGCTTTTGTGGTTTCAATATTACTTGCGCACCGCTTTAGGTTCACTTTTAATGAACAGCATGTTTTTAAATGGAGTTTATTATACTGCAAATTATACCTGTGCGGTTAAAGGGTGTAATAAGATACAATCCGTCGGCAAAGGGGCGCACACTGCGGGCTATATCTATGGCTATTCGAACACCCGCCGCCTCGGCCTCCTCACGGGACATATCCTCTCTAAACTGCTCTATAATAGAAGAGGGTATGCGTATCCCGGGCACCTCCGAGCTCATGTAACGGGCGTTTTTGCGGCTTACAAGGGGCATGATGCCCACCAGAACCTTTACTCCCAGCCCACGCACACTCTTTATGAACTCCACGCAGTCCGTATTAAACACAGGCTGTGTTAGAAAGAAGCTTGCGCCGTTTTCTATCTTTCTTTTGGCTCTCTCCAGCTCGGCGGAGGGGTTGGTAACAAAGGGATTCAAGGCTGCGCCCATAACAAAGGGCTCTTCTTTAAAGTCGGAGCGGTTCATTGTGCTAAGCAGTTCCAGCAGCCCCAAGGAGCTGACGTTAAACACAGGCTTAACCGTGCCCCTGTCTATTTCAGATACTAAATCCCCTGTGACGGCCAAAATTGAGCGTATGCCCTCAGAATGCGCCCCCAGGGCGGAACTGCGCAGGGCGTTAAGATTTTTATCACGGCAACAGATGTGAGGCAAGACCTCAATATCCGCCTCCCTTTTTATACGGGCGGAGCATATTACAGAATCCAGCTTGGGGCGGGACATGGGGGAATCGGAGATAGTAATTATATCTGCACCCGCCTTTTTAAGCTCCTTTGCGCAGCTTATCACCTTTGTTAGGTCGCTGCTGTGGGGCGGATCTAGCTCTACAGCAAGTATAAATTCAGAGCTTAATACTTTTTGTGCGAATGGCTTAGGGGCTTTCTTGCCTGATTTAACAGCAGCTTCTGCCGCTTTAACCGTAAAATCCTTGTTAGAATTGGCGGCAAGGTGCTCCCTTAAAGCCGCTATGTGAGTGGGGGTAGTTCCGCAGCAGCCACCTATAACCGCCGCGCCCAAGCCCGCCAGCTGTGCGGTGGTCTCGGCAAAGAAGTCTATGTCGGGGGAGTAGACGGCCTGCCCCTCGTCACGGGAGGGGTAGCCTGCATTTGGCAGAGCCATAAATGGCTTAGAAAGAGGCAGTGCAGCCTCTATTACCTTAAGCATGTGAGTTGGGCCGCAGCCGCAGTTAAAGCCAAGCAGGTCTATCTCAGGCAACCTAGCGACACACTCCATTATGCTCTCAACAGAGTGGCCTGTGCGTGTGCGCTTATCGGGGGAGAAGGTGAAGGAGGCCGCCACAAAGGCCCGTGGTTCTTTTGACTTTATGTATTTTGCAGCTTTTATTATACACTCGGTATCGTGGAAGGTCTCAAAAAGGATGTCCCTTGCGCCGCAGGAGAGAAAGACATCTGCAATAGCCAGATACTCCTCCAAGGCATTATCGGAGTTGATAGGGCCAATATCGGCAAAGACGGCGGCATTTTCTCCCGCTGCCTCCTTGGCAAGAGCATAGGAGCGGCGGCATATCTCGGCGACCTCCTCAAATGAGGGCCCGCTGGCCTGAGAATTAGCCGCAAAGCTGTTGGTGCGCAGGATTTGCGCCCCGCTTGCAATATATTCCCTGTGAATTTCAAGTATAAGCTCAGGGTGAGAGAGGCAGAAGGCCTCACAAAGAGCGGCGTTTTGGCCTGACTTTTGAGTAAAGTAGGTTCCCATAGCACCGTCTGTCAATATTATTTTGTTGTTTTGGAGTAAATCTTTAATGCGCATAGGTCACCTAGATTTTAGATTTTAGGGCTTAGATTTTAGATGTTGCTTAGTTTTAGTTTTGTTCAATTTTTTAATTTGCCATTTGTCATTTGCAATTAATTTTACGACTCTTCGAGGTCAAAGGCTTTAAACAACCGCCACTGCTGAACGCCCTGCTCAGAGAACTGCGTATAAGCCCAGCCCGCTACGTTTTCAGGCTGCAAGCCCGCTGCAATTAGGGGTTCGGGGTTAATGACAAAGGCTATATCCTCTGTGCCGGCGGAAGTTTTTGCCCACATAAAGCTATTTCCATCACCAAGATTTAGGAAGTAGCGGCCTGTCTCGCTGTTGTATTCAAGGGCATCCTGCTTTTTACTAAGCATAGTCTCAAAATCCTTGTAGGGAGTTAACGCCAGCTTGCTGGTTGTGCCAATCTGTTTTGCACCGTAATATAGATAGCCTTCAGAAAAGTTTGTGAGCTTGCTTGTATCCAAACCCGCATTGATGAAGGAGCCTGCCGCTACTCTAATTTGGGCGTCTTCCGTGCCCCAAGCAAACCTTTCGATCATAACATTTGAAAAATCTGTAATATACCACGCATTATCTGCACCCTCTGTTGCCAGCGGAAGCTTAGAAAAAGCACGTGCCTCTTCTGTGCTTACGGTGTCTGAAACCACACAGGCGGGGAGCAGCAAAAGTACTGCTGCTACAAGGGTGATGTATAGTTTTTTCACAGAATTGACCTCCGGATAGATGTTAGATTTTAGGGCTTAGATTTTAGATGTTGCTTAGTTTTAGCTCTGTTCAATGTTTTTTAATTTTTTCTATTTACTAGCTTGTTTGTAGGGGCAGACCTATGTGTCTGCCCAATAACGGGCACTTTTACGGTAAACTGGGCAGACACATAGGTCTGCCCCTACTAGGGCTTGTCATCTAAAACTTGACAAACATTAAACGACATAATATGCTTATTTAAGGCGAAATTCACATATTGAAATGTCAAGTTTTAGTT
>JAISYX010000081.1 GCA_031269595.1 Oscillospiraceae bacterium | reverse complement strand
CACTCCCAGTATAATCTTTCAAGCGAGAGCTTTAGAATCATCTCACGCAGGTCTATCAACAGAGTGTATACAATGAGCAAAACAGTGCCCTATCGCAAGGCCTTGTATGCCAATTGCGGCCTAAAGCTAAGCACTATATCCTATAAGCCGGAGGGCCAGAGCAGGCAGGGCAGGGGCGATAAGGAGCTTAACCGCTACCGCCGCAAAACTGCAATGGATACGCTGATTATCTTTACAGATGTGGCCTATCGCCTCTCAATAATCATGACCTGTATTATGATGTTCCTCTCACTTGCGGGGGGAGTTTATACTGTGGTAATCTTCACCATGGGCAGGCCTGTGGCGGGTTACACAACAACCATGCTGGTGTTAACAGTCTCTTTCTTTGCGGTATTCCTTATTTTAGCTATTATTATAAAATATTTATCGGTGTTGGTTAACATGGTGTTTCTGCGCCAGAGCTATATGGTTGAGGGTGTGGAGAAGGTTAAATGATTTAAAAAATATAAGAGATAAAAAACGCAGGCGCAACATGTACTTTTTAATACATTGTTGGTGTGCGGACCCTTTAACACAGGGTGTTTTTATCGAATTTGACACTTGTATTATTTCTGCAAAAATGTTAAAATAAAAACAAATGGCAATCGAATATCTCTATTTACTCACTCGCTATGTAGGGGCAGCCCTATGCGTCTGCCTAAAGACGGGAATTTTTGCGTCAATCTGGGCAGACACACAGGTCTGCCCCTACAGCTTTTTTAGAGTGACTCAATCAGGTATTCTGTTTGTTGAACATTACATGTGGCAGCAGCTTTTTTTAATGTGCTGCCGAAAAGATAAGAGGAGGAAAGGAATTAGCTTTAGCCGCATTCTTGCTAAGGTCTAATATCCAAAGTATAATTTATGGCTGCAAAATATATTTTTGTTACAGGCGGAGTTGTCTCCGGACTAGGCAAGGGCATAACTGCCGCTTCTCTGGGGCGTTTGCTTAAGTCACGGGGCTACAAGGTTACAATTCAAAAGCTGGACCCATATTTAAATTTTGACCCGGGCACTATGAATCCTATTCAGCACGGTGAGGTGTTTGTTACAGACGACGGAGCCGAAACCGACTTGGACTTAGGCCATTATGAGCGTTTTATTGACGAAAATCTTAGCAAAAACAGCAACACTACCTCAGGCAAGGTTTATTGGAATGTCATACAGCGTGAGCGTGAGGGCGTTTTTGACGGCGGAACAGTGCAGGTTATCCCTCACATCACCAATGAGATTAAGAGCAGCATAGCCTTTGATAAGGAGAATGTGGATTTTGCCCTTGTTGAAATAGGCGGCACGGTGGGCGATATTGAATCCCAGCCCTTCCTTGAGGCTATACGCCAGTTTTCGGCCGATGTAGGGCGCAAAAACTGCCTTTACATACACGTCACCTTAGTTCCATACATATCCTGCTCTCATGAGCTTAAAACTAAGCCAACTCAGCACTCGGTAAAAGAGCTTTTAAGCATAGGCATACAGCCGGATGTAATAGTCCTGCGCTCTGAATATGCTTTGGATGAATCCTCTAAGAACAAAATAGCTCTCTTCTGCAATGTTAAGGAGGAGTGCGTAATTGAGAATTTGGATTTGCCGCTGCTGTACTCCGTGCCCCTTGCGCTTAAGGAAGAGAAGCTGGATACTCTTGTGCTGAATTACTTTGGCATGGAGGAGCGCAGCATTGATATAAGCGATTGGGAGGATATGGTCAACAAGGCTCTCAATCTTAAAGAGAATGTTAAAATAGCAATTGTAGGCAAGTATATAAGCCTGCATGACGCCTATCTAAGTGTTGTTGAAGCCCTCAAGCACGGCGGCATAGCCAACGATGTGGGCATAGACTTTAAATGGGTAGATAGTGAAACAGTCACAGACGAAAATGTAGGCGAAATCTTTGGCGATGTAGATGGCATCCTTGTGCCCGGAGGCTTTGGCACAAGGGGAATAGAGGGCAAAATTTCAGCCGCAAGATATGCCAGAGAGAATAAAGTGCCTTATTTTGGAATCTGCCTTGGTATGCAGGTGGCAATGATAGAATTTGCCCGCAATGTGCTGGGCTTTTCAGATGCAAACAGCACAGAGATAGACAACCTAACCAACCACCCTGTTATAGATTTTTTGCCTGAGCAGCGCAATGTGGAGCAGCGGGGCGGCACTATGCGCTTGGGCAAATATGACTGCAAGCTGCACCCTGAATCAAGGGCTCGTGCCGTTTATGGTGAGGAGCTTATAAGCGAGCGTCACCGCCACCGCTATGAGGTTAACAATATCTACCGTGAGGAGTTTGCCAAAAACGGCGTGCTGCTTGCAGGGCTTTCGCCTGATGAGCATGTGGTGGAGATGATAGAGCTTAAGGAGCACCCCTGGAGCGTCTCCTGCCAGTTCCATCCTGAGTTTAAATCAAGGCCAAACAGGGCGCACCCATTGTTCAAGGGCTTTATTGCGGCGGCAAAGGGAAAAAGTGCTTTAAATAAAAATTAGTCATTATGCAGAAGTTGCACAATTTTTATTGTGCAACTTTTCTATTTACATTTATTTCCGTTCATGATATTATTAAGCTATGATAACTTTTCTATCATTATTAAAAGGGAAGTTTAGTTTGAAAAAAATACGAAAGGTAGAGACGCAGGCACAGCAGTCACTTTTTTATATAATGTTGGTGTGCGGGCTCTCTAACACATGGTGTTTAGTGTGAAACGATTGATTGCTGTTCTTTGTGCGATTGCTTTGCTTGGAGGCTTGGTTTCTTGTAGCTTGGGCAGAGGTGAGGAAGAGGTAAGCTCAGCTATTACATCAGAAGCTGTCAGCTCTGAGCTTGTTTCCTCAGAATTTGAAATGCCTGATTTAAAATCTGTTATAAGCAAGCCTATGCCATATCCAGACTGTGAGAAAATGCTGTACCCAGTGTATCGCTTCCCAGGTAATGCCAAGGACTTCCCCCGAGGGGAGTTTAAGGGCAAGGCTCTTAACAGGCTCTACACCGATTATATCGGTGCGGATTATATAGCCTTCATCAATCAGGACGGGGAGGAAATCCCCCTGCAAGATGGCCTTTACAATCATTTTGAGTATGTCTATGACAAAGCAAAACGGCCTGTTGGAATAGTTGCCTATAGAGGGTGGGAGAACGGCACAAGCTACAGCATTAACGGCATTGATGTTTATAATATTTCGGGTAAGCTTATTTCAATGGCTGATTATATCACTTGGGATAGCTATGGTTCACCAGAATCCCCTAAAGGTAATGCTCGTTTTTATCCATACTATGCAGGGCCATATATAACCTTTTATTATAGCACTGAAGAAGGTTCATATACACGTGTGATTGATGTGAAAAACGCTTCCTTTGCAACAAAACCTTTTTATGGCATCTATGATGTTGCAATAACACCTAAGGGTGTTGCTCTGATAGATGCATTATACTCTAGCGATAGATCGACAGTAGTTGACCTTAACAAAAGGGAAATTATAGAAGTAGATGATGCAACCCTTGCGCAATACAAAAGTGAAGCAATTGAATGCTTATTAGACGCAGAGATAAGAAGTGTTGCGTGGGTTAAAAACGCAGAACCATATGAATACGTCACAAAGGGCATGTATCAGGGCTATATAGACAAAAACGGCGAGTGGGTTTACCGTGAAAGCCGTTATACAAACTTGGCAGAATAGAAAGGAGCATTCTTATGAAAAGATTTATTTCAGCGTTAATTTCTACAGCATTGATATTGCTTATATTTACATCCTGCTCTGGCAGCGGGAATGGCTCAAGCTCAAATGCCTCAAGTGTTGAGCCTGAGCAGCAGATAAAGCTCCCTGCAAATATAACCCAGAGCCAGTTCAAGTTGGACGGCTCTACAGCGTGCATTCCGCTGGCCGCCGCATTAACAGAGGCGGTTATGGGCACTCCCGCAGATAAGGCACTTGAAAGCCTTGAATTTACAACCACAATAGATTGCCTTAAAAGTTTGGCCGAAAGGAAGGCAACCTTAGTATTAACCTATGAGAGCGAGGATTTAAACAATCCCCCTGTAGAAATAGAGAAGTACGCCATATCCCGTGACGGCTTGGTGTTTTTAACCAACATCAGCAACAATATCAAGGGCATTACAACAGAACAGGCAAGGGATATATATGCAGGTAAAATTAAGAACTGGAAGGAGGTAGGCGGCGAGGATAAGGCAATTGCGGCCTTTCAAAGGCAGCCTGAATCAGGCTCTGGTGTTATGCTGGAAAAGCTGGTTATGAAGGGAACTAAATTAGCTGAGATTCCCAAAGGTGAAATAATTAATGAAATGGGATTTTTATTACAAACCTTAGGCAATGCCGAGGCGGATTTAGGCTCTAATGCGGGTGCACTGGGATACTCCGTTTATTACTATGTCAAGAACATGTATGCAAACGAAAATGTCAGGCTGCTTGATATAGACGGAGTAGCTCCAAGCAATGCAACAATAGCCTCAGGTGAATACCCCTTAACCAACGAAATTTATGCGGTTATAAGGGCAGACGAGCCCCAAGACAGCCCAATAAGGCAGCTTGTAAGCTGGCTGCAAGGGGCAGAGGGCAAAAGCTTAATTGAAAAAGCGGGTTATGTTAAGCTTGAGAAGTAGGTATTATATTTTAAAGTGAGTAAAGCGAGGTAAAATTATATGAAAAGATTAATTATTGCAGCGTGTGTCTGTGCTTTGCTTGGGGGCTTGGTTTCCTGCAGCTTGGGCAGGGGTGAGGAGGTCTCCAGTGCGGAAGAGCCTGTTAGCTCTGAGGTGAGCTCGGTTCCCTTTG
This sequence comes from Oscillospiraceae bacterium, assembly GCA_031269595.1. Taxonomy (GTDB): domain Bacteria; phylum Bacillota; class Clostridia; order Oscillospirales; family Acutalibacteraceae; genus JAISYX01. The sequence continues at coordinate 11,449 of JAISYX010000081.1, read as the reverse complement.
AAATGCCGGATTTAAACGAGGTTATTCGCAAGCCCATGCCCTATAAGGGCTATGAGAATATGCTCTACCCTATCTATAAGGGCGGAGAGCCTAATGCATATGGCGACCTATTAGAGGGCTCTGTCTCTGGTGATTCAGATTTGATTTACTTTATAGACCAAGAGGCTCAGTCGGCAAAGCTTGTAGGCGAGCCGTACCACAGCTTTCAATATTTGATGCATCCACTAGACAGCCGCCCAATAGGTATTATGGCTAAACGATATACAACATATAACAGGTATGAAACAGTAATGGATATTTACACAATATCCGGCAAGCGTATAACTATAGTGCCGACACGGTACCAAATCAGCCTGTCCTATTCAAGTCCTCATATGGTTATTGAAACCGATGACGGCTATACCGTGATTAATATAGAAACAGGAGCATTTACCTTTACAAAGCTAAATAGCATGGTCTATGTAATTCCGTATAACCTTGAAAAAACCACCTTTGAATTTATAAGGGAAGAGTATTCAGGTGAGAGAGCAGCCACATTATACTATAAATATACTCCCGACAGCAAGGCTTGGGTGGAGATTGATGAAGCAGAATACAGGGGATTAATTGATATACTTAAAGACTATGGAGAATATGCAGGCTCTGTTACAGGGGTTAAAAACGGCGACCCATACACCTTTGTCAGAAAAGGCATTTTTCAAGGCTATCAAGACAAAAACGGTGAATGGGTTTACCGTGAAACTGCCTTTGGTACGTTAGAAGATAATTAGAAAGGGTGAAGCATTATGAAAAAGATTATTTCAATTATACTATGCAGTGTTATAATGATTCTGTTGTTTACCTCCTGCTTTTCAAATAAGCCAAGCCAAACAAGCAGTGTAATAGAGGAAGTCAGCTCCATAGACCCCAATGTAATGCCTCAATTTGATAAGGGAAGCCTGCGGCTAAACGGCTCAACTGCCTGTATACCTCTGGCAGCGGCTCTGTTGGCGGCTTCAAATGGTATATCGGTTGAGGAAGCAACAGAATCAATTAATTTTAGCGGCACATCAAATGCTATTTATGACCTCTGTAATGGATTTTCAAATCTGGTGTTAACCTATGAGAGCACAGATATTGACAGCGGAAAAGCGCCCACAGAAAAATATGCAATATCAAGAGATGCCCTTGTGTTTATAGTAAACTCTGCAAACAAGGTTGAGGGCATAACAACAGAGCAAGCCAGAGACATTTATGCAGGTAAAATTACAAATTGGTCTAAGCTGGGCGGAACAAAAACTACTATAGCAGCATTTCAGCGGCCAACAAACTCAGGCTCAGGTGTTATGATGGAAAAGCTGGTTATGAAGGGCACAGCATTGGCTAAACCGCCTGAAAAATACAAAGAGACCTATATTGCAGAGGGTATGGACGGCATAGTAAAAATGGTAATAGACGGCAGTGCTGAATATGGTAACGAAAAGAACGGGATAGGCTACTCTGTTTATTATTATATACACAATATGTACTCTGTACCGGAGATTAAAGTTTTAGCCATAGACGGAGTAGCTCCAAGCAATGCAACAATAGCCTCAGGCGAATACCCCTTAACCAACGAAATTTATGCGGTTATAAGGGCAGATGAGCCCCAAGACAGCCCAATAAGACAGCTTGTAAGCTGGTTGCAAGGGGCAGAGGGCAAGAGCTTAATTGAAAAAGCAGGTTACGTTAAGCTTGATAAATAGGCATATACTAACAATTGGGTATCTCTAAAAACTGTAGGGGCAGACCTATGTGTCTGCCCAAAGACGGGCATTTTGTGGTAATCTGGGCAGACACATAGGTCTGCCCCTACATGGAATTGAGTAAATAGAGAGTTTCAATCAAATAAGGGCTGATGCAAAGCGAAAGCTAACAGTGCATCAGTCCTATTTTATTAAATACATCTAACATCTAAGCCCCTAACATCTAAAATCTAACTCATTCATCCAGCTTTAAAATGGACATAAACGCCTCTTGGGGCACCTGCACCGTGCCCACCTGACGCATACGCTTTTTGCCTTCCTTTTGCTTTTCAAGCAGCTTCTTTTTACGGGTTATATCGCCGCCGTAGCACTTTGCAAGCACATCCTTGCGCATGGCCTTAACGGTTTCTCTTGCTATAATTTTGCCGCCTACAGCCGCCTGTATGGGTATTTCAAACATCTGGCGGGGTATGTGCTCCTTTAGCCTTTCGGCCATTCTGCGGGCACGTGGATAGGCCTTATCCTCATGTACAATAAAGGATAGAGCATCCACCATGTCGCCGTTAAGCAGCATATCCAGCTTGATTAGCTTAGAGGGCGTGTAGCCTATCAGCTCATAGTCAAAGGAGGCATAGCCCTTTGTGCGTGACTTTAAGGCGTCAAAAAAGTCGTAGACTATCTCGTTTAGAGGCAACTCATAGTGTATGTCCACACGGGCAGAGTCAATGTACTGCATATCCTTAAATATGCCACGTCTGTCCTGACACAAATCCATAATGTTCCCCACATACTCTGTGGGCGAAAAGATGTGGGCGTTGGTCATAGGCTCTTCTGCCAGCTTGATTGTGCCCGGGTCGGGGTAGTTTGTGGGGTTGTCTATATACAGCACGGTGTCGTCCATTTTAGTTATTCTGTAAATAACACTTGGCGCAGTGGTGACTAGGTCGAGATTATACTCACGCTCCAGCCTCTCCTGGATAATCTCCATGTGCAGAAGGCCAAGGAAGCCGCAGCGAAAGCCAAAACCCAGTGCAATGGAGGTCTCAGGCTCAAAGGAGAGGGCGGCATCGTTTAATTGCAGCTTGCCCAGAGCCTCACGCAAATCCTCATACTTTGCCCCGTCGGCAGGGTATATGCCGCAAAAAACCATAGGATTAACCTTGCGGTAGCCCGGGAGCGGTTCGGCGGCGGGATTTTCAGACTCTGTTATAGTGTCGCCCACATGGGCGTCTGTTACGGTTTTAATTGAGGCGGCTATGTATCCAACCTCACCGGCGGATAGCTCCTGCGCAGGCTCAAGGGAGGTTGGACGCATGTATCCGCACTCCACCACATTAAATTGCAGGCCGGAGCTCATCATACGAATGGAAGTGCCCGGGCGCACAGTGCCCTGCATCACCCTTACATATACAATAACACCCTTGTAAGAATCATAGAAGCTATCGAATATCAAGGCCTTTAGAGGGGCTGACCTCTCCCCCTGAGGGGGCGGGACGCTCTTGACTATCTCCTCCATAACGGCCTCTATGTTAATGCCCATTTTGGCGGAGATTTCAGGGGAATCCGCAGCGGGAATACCTATTATATCCTCAATTTCTGTTTTGGCGTGGGCAGCGTTGGCAGAGGGCAGGTCTATCTTGTTTATAACAGGCACTATCTCCAGCCCTGCGTCCACGGCCAGATAGGTGTTTGCAAGGGTTTGCGCCTCTATGCCCTGAGTGGCGTCTACCACAAGCACAGCACCCTCACAGGCCGCAAGAGAGCGGCTAACCTCATAGTTAAAGTCAACGTGCCCCGGGGTGTCTATCAGATTAAAGATGTATTCCTCGCCGTCCTCGGCCTTATAGCACAGGGTTACGGCGTGAGCCTTGATGGTAATGCCCCGCTCACGCTCCAAGTCCATGTCGTCAAGTAGCTGGTTTTGCATATCACGAAGCTCCACCGAACGGGTTTTTTCCAGAATACGGTCGGCCAGAGTGGATTTGCCGTGGTCTATATGGGCAATTATGCTAAAATTTCTAATTTTATCTAAGGTAAATGACAAGCTGTTCACTCCAAATTCATAATGTGGATTTTTATAGCAAATTATTATAACATAAATCTCGAAAGAAATAAAGGGGGATTGTGTTAATTTTCAATTGAATAAATTTGCTATTAAAACAACTCAAAGCCCAATGCAAAAAGCATTGGGCTTTGTATGTTTATATGTTGTATTCTTCGTCTATATCAGCGTTCTCTATCCATAATTCTTGACCTATCTGTTTTTTATATTTTCTTATAATCTTTTTGGCTTCTGTGTCTGTGGTGGCAATTGAGTTTAGAATTTTTAATGCTTCCCTGATGTTTTCAGTTATTCTGTATTCATATAGCATACGGTAAATGTTAAGATTTGCGTTAGATCTACTGTGGTCAAGTTCGTTTATCACATAGTTTATAAATTCATCTGTATGAACATGTTCTCCGCCCTTATAATGATAATAATCAGAGCCATTGAATTTTCTGTGTAAGCATTCAAAAAACGCTTCACTAAAAACGGCGTTTTTCTTACTTTTTTTAATAAAGAAGTAAAGTAATAAGTCAGTATTAGTAAAGGCATAACCGTTGTCTTTTGATATGTGTATATATTGAGTTATATCATTCAATTTCTTTTTTTCTTCCGGAGAAAGTTGTTCAGGGTTAACGTACCAATAACCAGGGCCTAAACGCAAGTATCTTCCTGCTTTGTCCAAAAAAATTTCTGTGGCAGAAAAAATATTCTCTTTTCTTTTAGGGATAATATCGTCATATTGCCCATTCAATCTATTAAAGCAATATTCAGAATAACCTTTTTTATCAACCAGATTAAATTTATCATCTCTGTATTTTTTTGAGGCCTTTAATATAGTTCTGGAATATATGACATCATCAATTTGTGTAGGAGTTTCCAAATTCCAATCCTTTATAAAAGAATCAATATCTTCTTCTGCATCTAATCTTTCTGTTTTTGATAAGACCTTTAAATTTTTCAGCTCATTATGTATAAACTTTTTAACTTTTACCATATCTAATTTAATAACGAAACTTTTGCTTTTAGTTTTTAGAAAGTGCTTTTCTAAAAGTCCGTAAATCTTCTCTGTTTCTGTAACTAAAAATACAACTTTATGGTATTTTACAAGATACTTTAAATCTTCTATATCGGCAATGTCAGAATCTGCGTTATCTATAAAGATTATTGTTTTTTTGTTATCCTTGGATTGCTTGGTATTTTCTAAAAAAGCTTTTAGATTTTCAATGGATTCAGCAAAATTTAAGTTAAAATAAATACTTTTAAAGAACGGTTCTCTAACCATTAAGTATAGTTCATAAGCCTTTGGAGTTTTTCCAACGCCTTGTTTGCTTTTTATGATAATAGCTTTTTCGTCTCTTTTTGGTTTTAAATATTTTCGATATAAATCTTTTATTGTTATTGTTTTTTCAGAGTCTACAATTTTTACAAGCTCTGATTTTTTAATCATTTTTTCTATTACATCACCATTATCATAATAAAGTGCTTCTTCAGCTAAACGCTTTAACCTGTTATGCCTTGATTTTTTGGAATTTTTCCTCCAAGACTTTGAAGCCTTGCGCAAAATATTATTCAAAGCGACACCCACCAGAATAGAAACAATTGAAGTAACTGTAGTCATAATTACGGGGTTGAGCACTAATTCATTAAAACTTTTTATATCAAACATTTCCACATCCTCCTAAAAAATTTACACTTTTTTAAAATTGTACCACAAGCTTCATGATTTGTCAATATATTGCCACATGAATTTGATATAATTCATGAAAAAGTCTGACATTATATATCTTTAAATAATTTTCAATTTTCAATTGAAAAAAACTCAAAGCCCAACGCAAAATCGTTAGGCTTTGTTTTTGTTACGGGTATGAAATTACTGAAAATTTCAGTAGTAGTCCCTGTCGCCGGTTCTGCTGCTCTGGTGAGAAAGCACGTCTCTTTCTCTAAAGAGAAGGGAGATACACCAAATAGCCGCTAAACCTACAAGAGTAAATACTATCCTGCTTATAACCGAATCGGTACCGCCAAAAATCCAACCAAGGAAGTTAAAGCCAAAAATGCCTAAAATACCCCAGTTAAGGCCGCCGATTATAGCTAGCAGAAGCGATATTCTGTCAAGCATTAAATAAACAACTCCTTAAAATTAAAAGTCATTTGCACAGACTATTGTCTGCACGGACGTTTTATTGCGTTTTCAAAGATTGCTTAAAAATTGAATTCCCACAGGGAACTCCATTTTACAGCACAGCTTTTTTTATTACGCAAGGATAGTATTTGCGCAAATTAAAAATTAATTCATTTTATATTTGGGAGTTTTTTGATTAAAAAATATGAAAGATAGAAATGCAGGCGCAAGATATACTTTATATATACTGTTGGTGGTTAGATTGACTTAATCACCTGAGCCAATTGTTCGGGAGTTATGCTTCCGCTGCGGCCTATTGCCTGTGTGGGAGCTAAATCTGCCAGTCTGCGGGCATTTGCAATTTCATAAAATGCCGCAAGGAACTCCCCTCTGTCGTAAATCGGCTTGTATGCGGGGCGCAGCCATTCGGGTATCTCCACCTCCGCAGACAAAATTTGTATACCTTCAAAGTCACGCCGCCCAGAGGCAAAAACGATGGCTTTGTTGTTTCCCTTTGCTCCCTCGGGCAAACCGGAGGGAGCTATTATTAAATTGCAGCTGTCAACCGCTTTTGGGTCGTCAGTCAGCATAATTGCAGCACCTGAGAGCTCTGCGGTATCCTCTGTAAATAGCTCTAAGGCCTCTATGTCCTTTGATATTATGCGTATTTCAGATGCACAGTTGAGCACCAGAGGCAACAGACGTTTAACGTCTGCGGCATTTGCGCATATGGCAAGCTTGATAGTAGATGGCTCTGCCTCAGCTTGTAAAAGTGCCGTAACGGCAAGCTTTTCAAGGGTTATCTTAGGGAACTCACTGGGAGTAAACCTTTTAAGTCCGCTGCCCTCAGGTGGGAAGATGTCCTTGGGCATAAGCACTCTGCGTGCGCAGTCCAGCGAGATTTCGCTAATCCTATTCCAGGGCAGCTTGCCCCGCCTCTCCTCACAGCTTATGCGTATATAGGGCACATCCTCAATCAGCTCCAAAACTCCCTCCGGTGAGGGGGCGAAGATGTCCAAAAATTTGTTTTTAAGCCAAGAGCGTTTGGGGCTTTCTATGCGTTCAAATACAGCCAGCATTGCTACTTCCTCCGTTTAACTGTTCTTGGTACAATCTATGCGGAGGCGGGGCGGGATATGCATACCGATTTTTAGAGATATGTGTTTATGAATATTCCTTTAAATTAGTGTAAAATAGCTTAATTTTGCCAAATTGAGTAAATTTTCATGTTGACAATCAATATGCTTGGTGTTACAATAGCCTTGTTCTTTTATGTTACCAGTTTTACAAGGGAAAATCAAAATTCAGGAGGTAAATTTATGAAAAAGTTTTTATCGGTTCTGCTGGCAGTTCTAATGCTTGTTGGTACTTCGTCTATAATGGCGAGCGCAAAGGAGGAGGAAACTCCCTTAAGGGCTGCGGCCGCATCAAAAGCCGCTGCTTTAGCTAGCGCACCATCATTGAGTTCGTTCAGTTTAACGCTTCCAATATATGGAGGCTCCACTCTTGGCGCAGGCACTGTAACTACATTTACTTATGGCGGCAAGTCTGTTTATTATGACCTAATATCATTCTCCGCAAAAAAAGGCGATAAGCTTTATATGCTTTTAGCAGCAGAGTTTAAGCCCGTGCTCCAGCTTTTAGACAGCAGTAAAAAGGTTCTTACTACACTATCCAGCGCAAAATCAGACAGCGGTATTTATTATGTTGAGGGTGAGTCCGCTACTCTTCCGGCAGCAGGCACATACTATATAAGAGTAACCCAAAACACCAAGGCTAAGGGTCAATATATACTTTTAGCGGCGGCTCACACAAGAAGCCTTGCATTTTCACCCAATAAGGTAACTCTTGAAAATGGTTTAACATATGGTATAGTTGCTGACGGTGATTATGATTACCAAAACAACCTAAAAATAGACCCTCTATTTTATGACGGTATGGACGACCTGAGCTACACCAGCAGCAACACAAGTGTTGCAACTGTTGTAATCTTCGGCGCAGGAGGAGGCACTGCACAGGTTAGAGCAGTAGGCCCCGGCACAGCCGTAATAACAGCAAAATCAACCAACGGCAAAACCTCAACCCTAACAGTCACCGTAACGCAAAAGGTAACAAGCCTTGATATAGTTCAATCCAGCTTAAGCATTTACCAAAGCCGTTATAAGGATATAACTGTAAATATTTATCCTGCAAACGCAACAGACAAAAGCGTTACCTACACCAGCTCCAACCCCAGTGTGGCAGTTTATTCAAACGGCACTATTCTTGGCGTAGGTATAGGCACGGCTACAATTACAGCTACCTCTAACAACAATTCCAGTGCCAAGGCTTCTATTCCGGTTACAGTTACTGCACTGCCCGCAGGCTATGCGCAGTTTACAAGACTGGCAGGCGGCAACCGCTATCAAACAGCAGTAGAAATATCCAAAGCAGGCTGGACTTCTGAGTCAGACACAGTTGTGCTTGCAAGCGGAGCTAACTTTGCAGACGCACTCAGCGGCGTTACATTTGCAGCAGAGGTTGAAGCACCTATCCTTTTAACAGCAGGCAAAGAAACACTTGAGGCTGATGTTCAAACCAGACTTACCGCACTTAATCCTAAGACCATATACATTCTTGGCGGATTAAGCGCAGTTTCAGGTGAGATTGAAGATTCCTTAAAGGCTAAAGAGGGCGTTGAGGTTATCCGTCTGTCTGGCGGAAACCGCTACCAAACAAGCGCAGCAGTGGCCAACGAGATAGTCAAGCAAAACGGCGATGTTAAGCCGGATACAGCTATAATTGCAACAGGTGCTAACTTTGCAGACGCACTTGCAGTTGGCCCATATGCGGCTCTGCACAACTACCCAGTGTTGTTTGTAAACAATCAGGTTACAATAGATGTAGCTGTTAAAGAATATTTAAGCACAGGCGTAAGCAACATTATTATAGTAGGCGGCACCAGTTCTGTAAGTGAGGCCATTGTAAATGAAATAACAGGCCTTGGCGTAAGCGGACCGATAACAAGGCTTGCAGGCGGAAACCGCTACGAGACAGGCATACAAATTGTTGAAAAGTACAAGGCTGAATTTGGCAATGACATTTGTGTTGCAACAGGCGTAAGCTTCCCAGATGCACTTGCAGGCGGCGTGTTTGCAGCAAGCAAGGGTCTCCCGATTTTGCTCACAGGTCCTAATTCAAGCTTTACCACCGAAGGCTTTAAGAGCTATGTAGCTGCAAAGAATCCAAGCACAGTTTACATCTTTGGCGGCGAGAGCACTGTTCCTACTAAGGTAGTTGCAGAGGTTGTAGACGCAGGTAAATAATTTAAGGTTTTTAACAGGCCGCAGTCGTTTGATTGCGGCCTGTTTTTGGCTTTATCGGCCTTATTTCGTGCTATTTCGCATTCACAATAATTTAAGTTGCCAAAAGCTTAATATAATGGTATTATTAGTGTATCAACCTTTTGAGGTGTCTAGTTTGAAAATAACAAGAAAGGTAGAGACGCAGGCGCAACAGGCGAATTTTCATATAATGTTGGTGTGCGCTTCTCTAACACATGGTGTTTTATGGAAAAGAAAATAGCTGTTATCTCCGATAGCGGGTGCGACCTTCCTGCCGAATTCATTCAAAAGCACAATATCCGTGTTATCCCTCTGCGCATAAGCTTTTCAGATGCAGAGTTCCTTGGCAATGGGGACATTACCAACAGCATCCTGTTTGAGCGCATGGTTAGGGAGATTCCCAAAACCAGTCTGCCTGCAAGGAGCGATGTCTGCGAGCTCTTCGATAAGCTGGAGCAGGAGGGCTATACAGACGCCCTGTACGTTGGGGTTTCCTCCAACATGAGCGGGAGCTACAATGCAATGCGCCTGTTTGCAGAGGATAACTACAACAGCGTCAAGCTGCATTTGGCAGACACCCGCTGCCTCTCTGTGCCCGAGGGATACTGTGTGCTGGAGGCTGCAAGGGAGCTTGAAAAGACAAGCAGCATTGAAAGAGCTATACACCACATGAAGGATATAAGGGCAAGAATGAGCATATACATCGCTCTGCCTACATTAGAATACCTCAAGCGCAGCGGGCGCATAAGCCTTATAGAGGGTGCTATGGGCACTCTGCTGCACCTTAATCCTGTTATGACGGTAGACGCAGAGGGTCGTTTCCAATCCTCTATTAAAGCAATAGGCTACAAAAGAGCCATAGAATTTATGGCAAGGGATTTTTTAAAGAAATTCGGCAACAAAACCGTTAAAATAGCCATAACTCACGGGAACTGCGCCACCCTAGCACAAAACTTTTTAGAGCGAATGAAACGCCTTGCCAATGTGGAGGAATCCTTTATACAAGAGGTAAGCCCCGTTTTGGGCGTGCATTGCGGGCCAGGGACTTTGGGTATGGTTGTTATTTTTTAGCTTGTTTTTAAGAGGATATGTATTATTCTGTAACATCTAAAATTTTACAGAGCAGTAGGGGATGATGTCCACATCATCCCGTGAATACCTGTGGATTTCGAAAAAACGGGACGATGTGGACATCGTCCCCTACGAAACCTAAAGTTTTAAACATCACAAGGTACTACAACATAGTTTTAAGAGGTATCAAACAGAGGACTTCAAATGCAGCAAACCCAGCTCTACGGCATAGTAGATAGTGTTAGCTACCACAACGAGGATTCAGGCTTTACCGTTTTGGAGCTGATATGTGAGGATGAATTAATAATCGCTGTGGGCACTCTACCGGAGGTCTTCCCCGGGGAGGAGCTGCGCCTACAGGGCTCTTGGGGCAGCCACCCAAACTTTGGGAGGCAGTTTAAGGCCGAGAGCTATCAAAGGTTTCTGCCGGCTTCGGCAGAGGCCATTTTGCGTTATCTATCCTCCGGCGCAATCAAGGGTATAGGCCCTGTCTCGGCGGCCTCAATAGTGGCTAAATTCGGTGAAAATACCCTTGAAATCATGGAAAAAGAGCCCGCTCGCCTCTCTGAAATCAAGGGCATTTCAAAATCCAAGGCCGAAAAGATAGCCGAGGAATACCGCAAGCAGTTTGGTATGAGAGAGGCCATGCTCTTTCTCGATAAGTTTGGCATAACTCCCAGTGAGGCCTTGCGCATTTGGAAGAAGCTGGGCTCTTCTGCGGTGCACAGGGTGCAGGAAAACCCCTACATACTGTGCAGCGAGGGCGTTAACATAGGCTTTTACCGTGCCGACGAGATAGCCGCTCAAATGGAAAAGCCCGAGGACGACAACAGGCGCATTAAGGCGGGGCTGTTGTATGTGCTCAGGCACAATTTGGGCAATGGACACACCTGCCTCCCCTTTGAAAAGCTCATAACTGTGACAAGCCAGCTTTTGGGGATTAGTCAGGAGCTGGTGGAGCAGCAGTACGAGCAGTCCATCTTTGCATCAGAGATAGCCGCACAGAGCTTTGGCGGCAGAGAATTTGTCTTTTTGATGCATATGTATCAGGCGGAGCGTTACTGCGCAGGCCGCTTAAGGCTTATGCTGGACTTCCCCCCTGAGGAGATAAAGGGCACTAGAGACGAGATAGCACAAATTGAGAGTGCGCAGGGCATAGCCT
>JAISYX010000032.1 GCA_031269595.1 Oscillospiraceae bacterium | reverse complement strand
CAATGAAATGTCCAATTTGCGGAGCAGAGATAAGCTCAGGTGCTCCTACCTGCCCCAATTGCGGTAGAAGCATGTCAAACCCCTATGCCCAGCCTCCCACGCAGCAGCCTCAGTATCAGCAGCCCTATTACCAAGCACCTCCGCAGCCTGTGTATGTCACATTTGAGCCCCAAGAGCCCTTCAACTACTTTGCCTTATTTTCAATGATAAGCGGCCTTGTTACTTATTTTCTGTGCTGCTTTTTTTCTGTTGCTTTTATTGGCCCATTCTTTTTAATATTAGGTATTGCACCCATTATATTAGGCGGCATAGGGCTTAAAAAGGCTAATGAATCCCCCACCAAAAAGGGTAAGGGCCTTGCTGTTTCCGGTTTGATTATGGGCATTGTATCACTTGTATTGCTTATAACTATAGTAGTTTTGATTGCCCTAGGCATAAACTACGGAGTAGAAACAGGCTTTTTTGACTCAGTGGCCTCCGCCGCAGAATCAAGCTCAAGCTACTCATACCTGTGACTATGTGTAAATATTTAAAGCAGCAGCTCTCTTTGAGCACTTTAACACCCTTACACAGCTTTAAAAAATCCGTATTTTTGTATGAAATGGATAAAATTTAACGGTGGATTCCTATTATTTGTAGAAATTCACCGTTATTTTGTATAAAAATTAGGTGTATACACCCTCCAATGGGATTTTTGCATAATTATACTAAAAAACGTATACTAAACTCTGTTAGAACGTAAGTTCATAAAATATCTATTGAAATTTTGGCCAAAATTGTGTATAATAAATACGAAAAGAAATTAGTGACGGAGGCAATTTTTATAATGAATTATAATCTTTCTGTTGGCGAAATTAAAAATCTTATTACTTCAAAGCTTTCACATAACTTTGGCATAAGGCCGGACGAAGCCCTCAGCGAGCACTTCTATCAGGCTTCTGCAATGATAGTGCGTGACCTGCTCACAGGCGGCCGCAAGGAATTTATTGACGAGAGTGAAAAGCAAAACAAAAAGCGCATTTACTACCTCTGCATGGAGTTTTTAATGGGGCGTTCCCTGCGCAACAATTTATATAATCTGGGCTTGACCGAAAAGTTCGCAAAGGCCTTGGATTCCCTAGGTGCTAAGCTGGATAATGTCTATGAAAAAGAGCCTGACGCAGGCTTGGGCAACGGTGGCTTAGGCCGTCTTGCGGCCTGTTTTTTAGACAGCCTTGCAACAGAGGGCTTCCCCGCAATGGGCTACTCTCTGCGATATGAGTTTGGCATATTCACACAAAAAATAGTTGAGGGCTGGCAAACTGAGCTGCCCGAATTCTGGCTCCCTGGCGGCGAGGTCTGGCTAACTCCACGCCCCGACGAGGCCATGGAGGTCAAGTTTGGCGGCCGAATAGAAGAGAGCTGGGAAAATGGCTTTCATCACCTGCGCCACGTGGATTATACAAGTGTTCGTGCTGTGCCCTATGACATGTGTGTTGCAGGCAAGGGCGGCAAGGGCGTTTCAATTTTGCGCCTGTGGGATTCAGAGTCCAACTCCTTTGACATAGGTGCATTTAACGACGGTGAGCACCTAAGAGCCGTGGAGGAAATCGCCATGGCAGAGAGCCTCACAAAGGTGCTCTATCCAGGTGATAACCACCCTGAGGGCAAGAGTCTGCGCCTCTCACAGCAATATTTTTTGGTTTCTGCCTCAATTCAGGACATAATAAAAAGGCACTTCCGCTGGAACTCCTCACTGGAGAATCTCTCAGAGGCTCTGGCTATTCATATCAACGATACCCACCCCGCACTTGCTATTCCTGAGCTTATGCGCATTTTAATGGACGAGTGCGGCTACAGCTGGGACGCCGCCTGGAAGCTTACCACAGGCTCTACCGCCTACACCAATCACACCGTTATGGCCGAGGCTCTGGAGTGCTGGAGGGATGAGCTGTTTAAAAGGCGTCTCCCCCGCATTTATCAAATAGTTTGCGAGATTAACCACCGATTCTGCGAGGAGATGACAGTAAGAACCAACTATGATTACCCCAAGGTTGAGCGCATGTCCATTATGAGCAATGGCTTTGTAAAAATGGCCAATCTCTGCGTTGCCTCCTGCCACAGCGTCAACGGTGTTTCACAGCTGCACAGCGATATAATCAAGGACGATGTCTTCCACGATTTTTACACCATGATGCCCAATAAATTTAAAAATGTCACCAACGGCATAGCCCACAGACGCTGGCTGTGTCAGGCTAACCCCAAGCTTACCGAGTTCCTAAGCGAAAAAATAGGCTCAGGCTTTATCACCGACGCCTCCGAGCTTGAAAAGCTTTTAAAGTTTGCCGATGATAAAAAGGTCTTGAACAAGATAAACGAAATCAAGCTGTATAACAAGAAGAAATTTGCAGACTATATCTTAAAAAACAACGGCATAGTGGTTGACCCTGAATCTATATTTGATGTTCAGGTTAAGCGTTTGCACGAATATAAAAGGCAGCATTTAAATGCAATGCATATCCTTAGCGAATACCTGTGGCTAAAAGAAAATCCCAATGCAGAGTTTGTGCCTAAAACCTATATCTTTGGCGCAAAGGCGGCCTCAGGCTACTTCATGGCTAAGCAGATTATCCGCTTTATTGTTAAATTAGGCGAGCAAATAAACAACGACCCCGCCATTAACGGCAAGCTCAAAATAGTTTATTTAGAAAACTATAGGGTATCTGTTGCCGAGCTGCTTATGCCTGCTGCAGATATAAGCGAGCAAATCTCACTCTCAGGCACAGAGGCCTCAGGCACAGGCAACATGAAGCTCATGATTAACGGAGCTTTAACTCTGGGCACAGAGGACGGCGCAAATGTTGAAATCCACCGTGCTGTGGGCGACGATAACATCTTCATCTTCGGCATGTCCACCCCCGAGGTTAACGACCTCAAGCAGCACTACAACCCAATTGTCTATTACAATAATAACATTACAGTGCGCAGGGTTCTGGACGAGATGCGCAAGGGCTTTGGCGGCATAGCCTTTGACGATATTGCAAATAATCTAATGACAGCAGACCCATATATGGTTCTTGCAGATTTTGAAAATTACGCCATGGTGCAATCGGCGGTTAACTTCGCCTTCCGTGACAAAGAGGCCTGGGCAAGGCGTTCGCTTGTCAACATAGCCAAGGCGGGCATATTCTCCTCCGATAGGGCTATACAGGATTACGCAAGAGATATTTGGAGCGCAACTCCCCTTGCTTTAAAGAATAAATAAGGGGATACAGGAGGCCTCATGCTTTCATATTTTGATTCCAGAGATATACAATACCGCTTCCCCACAGGTGCAGTGCCTGTGGGGAACAGCGTGCATTTTCGCATCTGCCTGCCCCGCCGTTTGCAATGCAGCGGGGCAAAGCTATGCATTGGATATGATAACGCAGAGATACTCAGCTATGAAATGTTCTGGTGCGGTATGCTGGGTGAGGAAAACGAGTGGTGGGAGTGCGACTTCTCACCTGAGCAGGACGGCATATACTGGTACAGCTTTGAGCTATGCGGCGAAAAGCTCAATAAAAAGTACTTGGGCAAGGCAGAGCATTCAAAGGCAAAGCTAAGCGAGCACAGCCATATAGAGCAGTGGCAGTTAACGGTGTATCAAAGCGGCTTTGTAACTCCCGAATGGCTCAAGGGCGGATTGATTTATCAAATATTCCCCGATAGGTTTAACCGCTCAGCTAAGGTACATGAGGGCATTCCCGCAGAAAGGCAGCTGCACTCACAGTGGCAGGATGAACCAGACTGGCAGCCTGATTCCAATGGCAAAATCACCAATTCCGATTATTTCGGCGGCGATTTAGCCGGCATAATTGAAAAGCTGGAATACTTAAAGAAGCTGGGCGTTAGCTGTATCTATTTAAACCCTATATTTGAAGCCCACGAGAACCACCGCTATAACACCGCAAACTATGAAAAGATAGACCCAATGCTGGGCACAGAGGAGGATTTCCGCAAGCTGTGCTGTCAAGCTAAAAAGCTTGACATGCGTGTAATTCTGGACGGCGTTTTTAGCCACACAGGCAGCGACAGCATCTACTTTAACAAAAACGGCAGATATGCGGGCCTAGGGGCGTTTCAAGCTCAAAGCTCCCTGTATTATCCTTGGTATAAATTCAGGGCTTGGCCGGAGGCTTACGACGCTTGGTGGGGCATTCCTACCCTGCCTGAGCTAAACGAGGAAGCACCTGAATATCTGGAGTACATCACAGGAAAAAACGGCATACTGCGCAAATGGATGCGTGCAGGAGCCTCAGGCTGGCGGCTGGATGTAGCCGACGAGCTGCCCGACATCTTTTTGGATAAGCTGAGAGAGAGCATAAAGGAGGAAAATCCCCAGGCTCTTATTATAGGCGAGGTCTGGGAGGACGCCACCAACAAAGAGGCCTATGGCCAAAGGCGCAGATACCTGCAAGGCCAACAGCTTGACAGCGTTATGAACTACCCCTTCAAGGATGCTGTACTTGGCTTTATAACAGGCTATAAAGCAGAGGATATGCTTGAAATAATATTAAACGTGCTGGAGAATTACCCCCCTCAGGTTGTAAATATATTGATGAATCACATAGGCACACACGATACACAGCGTGCCATAACCGTGCTTGCAGGGCGGTGTGCAGAGGGCAGGAACAGGGCTTGGCAGAGCGTAGAGCGGCTTAATACCGAGCAGCGTGAATACGGCTTTAAGCTGCTGCAATTAGCCTCTCTGCTGCAATACACCCTCCCGGGAGTGCCCTCACTTTATTACGGAGATGAGGCCGGAGTAGAGGGCTACTGCGACCCCTTCAACCGCCGCACCTACCCTTGGGGCAGTGAAGAGAAGGACTTAATTGAGTGGTATTGCAAGCTGGGCTCGCTGCGCAGGGAGCTATCTGTTTTAAAGGATGGCGAGTTCACACCTCACATCTGTGCTGACAGGCTGTTCTCCTTTACACGTGAAAAGGGCGAGAATGGGCTGTTTGTGGCCATTAACAGCGGCTGGAGCGTTGCAGAGCTAAATGTCCCCGATGAGCTTTATGCAGAGAATAGCACTCTGTTAGGCATAGAACCTAATGATGGCAGTCTGGTGCTTCCGCCCCTCTCATTTTCAATTATAAGCAAACTTGAAAATTTTTGTGTATAATGGTTGAATTTTACTTAAACTTCTGTTATTATAGATAGAGTATAGTTCAGCAACTTATAATGCTGTAAATTTAAGAACCCGATGAAAACTAAACACACATTGGAATTGGAGGCTTTTGAGATGTTCTCAATAGACAATCTTTGTCTTGGATGCATGAAAGATAAAAAAGATGCCACAGAATGCCCTTTTTGCGGTTACCGTGTAGGTACTCCCGCAGAAGCTCCGCAGCTTGAGCCGGGGACTATCCTGCTGGATCGTTACCTTATAGGCAAGGCTCTTAATCAAAATGGCGAGGGCGTAAGCTATATATCATATGATATTACCCAGCGCAAAACCATTGAAATACGTGAGTTTCTCCCCTCCTCCCTTTGCGAGCGTGAGCTTGGTCAGGCTAATGTTACCGTTAAAGCCGAGCTTAAAGAGGTTTACAGGGATTATCTTGCAGATTTTCTTGAAACTGCCCGTGCCTTGGTGCGCCTTAAGGAGGTTGCTTCCATTGTACCTGTTTTAGATATTTTTGAGCTTAATAAAACAGCCTATGTGGTTTACAGGCATTACGAGGGTGTTACTCTTTTTGAGGCTATCTCACATAACAAAAACAGCCGCATTCCTTGGAATGACGCAGCAAAGATATTCAAGCCTGTGGTTTCGTCTATAGTTGCGGCTCACGCAATAGGACTTATGCACTTTGGTCTCAGCCCTCACACTATCCTTTTAACCAGTGACGGCAGCCTTAAAATAACAGGCTTTGGCATTCCTGAGGCATATCTACACGAAACCGAGATAGACGCCGAGCCTATAGACGGTTTTGCAGCTATTGAGCAGTATTCAATTGACGGCCGCAAGGGCAAATGGACAGACGTTTACGGCCTTTCGGCAACCCTGTTCTTCATGGTAACGGGGCTTACTCCCCCTGACGCAATCAAGCGCAGCTATGACCCCAGCCTTAACATACCCAAGGATTTAGCCATGTCTCTGCCCACACATATGGTAACGGCTATGGCGC
>JAISYX010000017.1 GCA_031269595.1 Oscillospiraceae bacterium | reverse complement strand
GATGCATTGGCAGGCGGAATCTTCTCAGCAAAGATAAGCGCACCTATCTTCCTTGTAGCTGAAAATGTAGTTTATAAGGAAATTCAGGACATCATCATAGAGCTCCAGTGCAGAAGAATTTATATCTTCGGCGGAACCAGCACGGTATCTGACGAAAATGCAGGCGAGTACTTGGATTTGTTCTAAAGGTTTAAATTAATAATAAAGCACCCCCACCATTTTCGGTGGGGGTGCTTTGTGTGTAAAAGATATTAGACAGAACGCTTTTTATCAGACTGTGTTTTAGTTAGCTTTTTAAAAATGGGATATAGTGCTGTAACAAAGGCTGTGCTAAGTGTAATTTTGATTGCATCTCCTATAAGGAAGGGGTAAACACATGCGGTCAAGGCAGCTTGTACGCTGGTATGCTGTTGAAAAACAAACCACAGAGTGCCCGTTGTGTAGCACAGTGCAAGGCCTAAAATCATTGCGGGTGCAAGCACATACCACTTTCGGCCCAGAAGGTCGGCGGCAAGGCCGATTGCCAGTGCGCACAGTATGTATCCAACAATAAATCCGCCTGTAGGGCCTAGGATTGCGCCTATTCCGCTTTTGCCGCCCGTAAAAACAGGCAAGCCTATTGCACCAAGCAAAACGAACACAATTTGGCTTACAGTTCCGTGCAGCCAGCCCAGCAGGCCTGCTGCAATAAATGTGGCAATTAAAGCAAGATTGATTGGGATAAGCCCGGGCAAGGGAACGGCGATTTGTGAGAGTACTGCGGTTAATGCCGCAAACATTGCGCAAAGGGTCAGGTAAACCAGTTGATTTTTTTTCATGACACCATGTGTCAGAGAGCCCGCACACAAAACATTCCTCTTTTTTGTGAGACTCCCTGAGTCCTTTCTTGTTTTTTGTTATAAATTTTTACTTCTGAGTCTATTTTATCATAGATTCAACGTATTGTCAACTTGAATATTAAAATAAGGTGACAAAAGAATCAAAATTAAGTAGTTGCATATAATCTTAAGCTTTTTAGCATATAAAAGAGTAATGTATTTTTAAAAAACAGTGTTGCTTTTATTAAAAATTCATGTATAATTAAGTTGGGAATATATTCAAACATGAGGATTTTAGCTATGTCTGAAAATACTAATGAAAACATAATTATCCCGCTGCCGCCATCCTCATTGTATGCTGTGAGCAGTGCAGAACCGCATATCTCTGCGGTGGATGAGGCCGAAGCTACGCCTGTGGCTTCAAATGAAAAAATCAAAGCTCACAGGTGGTACTTGCATGTGTACCCTGGGGAGCAGTACACTTGGATTCACAGGCTTATCAGCCTTGGTGCGGGTTTGATTGTGGTTGTGCTTATTATTGCCGTGGGCGCATTGGCGGGCAGCGTTGGCAATAAAACCACAGTTCCGGCCTCTGCTCTTCTCTCGCCAACGCATCCTATCATAGGCGCATGGAAGGCCGAAATGGACGGCGGCAATATAAATACGCTTATGATTTTTGAATTCCGCTATGACAAAACCGTTACTGTAACCACGGAGGAATTTACTGCAAAGGGCACTTATTCCACAGATGGTGAAACTCTTACAGGCGCAGTGCACATTTTTTTTAATGACCAGCAGTACACTAATTCCGACCTGCTGAGCTATGAAATTAAGGGCGATGTGATGGTGCTCTCGTCCAGCCAGAGCCGATTGACATTTAAACGCTTTGAAGAGGAAATCTAAGTTTGAAAAAGAACTCAGAAAGGACGCAGGAAGCCCAGCAAAAGATTGTTGATAATGTTTTGTGTGCGGGCTCTCTGACACATGGTGTCTAATAATGAATCTGAAGAAAATTTTATTGATAATCACAGCAATTTTGCTTGTATTAAGTGCGGCCTCTTGCTCTAAAGGCAAGACAGAGAGCGAGCTTGCCTCCTCTGCTGTGCAGGTGCTGGAAGCCCCCGACCCTGAGTTGCTGGGCGGCTGGATTTTCAAAAATCCCGATAATGAGTTTGAGCTTCTGGCCTTTGAGTTTGGCCCTGATTCCACGGCGGTTATAATGAACTTTAAGGATGGGCAGCAGATAGGCGAAAAGCTCTCTGCAACATGCAAATATCTGATTGTCAAAGGGGTTAAGGCTATAGAAATAACTTTAAATTCAGGTGAAAAAATGAATTATTTCTACCAAATAGACGGCAAAACAGCCATTTTAACCGATGCAGACACCGGCGAACAGATGGAGCTTTATCAGGTGATAGACCCAAATAATTGAGCAGATTTTTACTAATATATCGTCTCTAAATTGGCAAAACTAAAGCTTAGAGGTGATATAGAATATGTTAGAATTAATATTTGAATATTTAAAGGCCTTTGCAATAGGCGGAGGAATTTGCGTTGTAGGGCAGATTTTAATTGATAAAACCAGACTAACTCCCGCAAGAATTATGGTGGGATTTGTGGTGCTGGGCGTTATTTTAGGCGGCACAGGAGTGTACGAGCCCTTTGCAGAATTTGCAGGAGCAGGCGCAACCGTGCCTATTTTGGGCTTTGGCAACGCCCTTGCTCAGGGGGTTAAAAAGGCCATGGCTGAGCACGGTGTGCTGGGGATCCTTATGGGCGTGATAACCGCAACAGCAGGCGGAATTGCTGCATCTATCTTCTTTGGCTTGCTGACCTCACTTGTGGCCAAGCCTGGGGATAGGACTAAATAGCCTGTTATTCAAATAATATTATAACAGACCGTGGGGATTAAAAGGATTTCCCTACGGTCTGTTGTTTTTGTTTACAAGCCACTTGACAATTATAACCTTGTGTGGTAAAATCAAATCGAAATAGTGAATATTTTATGTTTTAGAAATATATTATTTTCAAAAAGTAATGTAAAATATCAAAAATTGATTTCCATTGTAAATCATAAAGGAGGTTAGTGTTATGTCTATAGGTATTTGGCTTATAATCACAGTAGTAATTTTTTTGATAGGTTTAACTGTTGTATTAGCATGTATTAAAGGCCAAAAGGGACAGGCGGCAATAATTTTAGGTATTATTGTTGTGTTTTTGGAAACTGCATTGCAGCTTTTAACATGGCTTATACCAAGCCCCATGTCAATTGAAAGTTCTACTGCTTCCGAGAGGTATCTATCAACATTATCAACGGCAACAGAGACAGCATCTAAAGCATCAGTAGCTAACGAAATATATTTTCAAGATTCGGCTACCGAAGAGTATGTAAGAAGTGTAGTTGGCAATTTCAACGCTCCTATTACAGGTGAGGACATGCTCAAGGTAACAAAAATTAGCCACAGCGGCAGCGACTTAAAGAACTTTGATTTTCTTAAATATTGCCGTAATCTTGAATCATTCACTGTCTCTAACAGTGATTTAAGAAGTCTTGATGCGCTAGAAAACCTTTCAAGCTTGCGTTCTGTAACCATTAAAGATTGCTATAATCTGGAGGATGTATCAGCTCTTGGTACTATGCCGCAGCTTGAATATCTGTATATTGAAAATAACACCAATAGTGGGGCTAAAGTGAATTTTGTGCTTCCTAACCTTTCGGGATTAAATGAAATTACAGTTATAACCAAGGGGAGCTGTGACATTTCCAGCTTTAGCGGAGGCAGTAAATTAAAAAGCTTTACCTGCACGTGGGCGTCCTTGAAGGGATTTCAGAAATTAAATTTGCACGCAGGATTAACTAAACTGCACATAG
>JAISYX010000147.1 GCA_031269595.1 Oscillospiraceae bacterium | reverse complement strand
GTCCCCTACAAGGTTGCGACCGGGCAACTTCTTGCCTCCTGCCTCTTACCTCTTGCCTCTAGCAAGCAGCGCAATACCCGCCGCATTGTCTGCGGAGAATTCGGGGGCGGCAAAGTGGGCGTTAAAGCGGCTTTCAAGGCTTTTGCGTATTATACTGTTTGACATAACTCCCCCTGCAAAAACAAGGGGTAAATTTGGGTGCTCTGCAAGCAAGGCCGTTGCCATGGCGGCGAGTACCTCTTGTATAGATACTAGGCAAAACAAGGCTATGTCCTCAGGGGGGGAGCCCTTGTTCAGCAGCTCCTTGCACTTGTTCTCTATGCCGGAGAGTGAGCAATCCGCACCCTTCATTGATGGCTTTATATTGAATGCGGCCTGTGACCTTAAGGCCAGAGCCTCCAGCTGTGCCCCTGCGGGGAAGCGAAGACCCAGCATTAGGCCGACTCTGTCCACGGCTTGGCCGCCCTTTAAATCTAAGGAGGCGGCGGCGAGCCTGCAATTAAAGCCCCGCTCTGCATTGGGAGTGACCAAAACGGCCTCTGTAGTGCCTCCTGAGACGTGAAAGGCTATAAATTCCCGCTCAAAAAGGTCAAGCCTGTTTGCTGAATATAATGCGGCGGCAATGTGTCCCGCCTGATGTGAATAAAATGAGACAGGCACGCCACAAGCGGCGGCTATGCTGCGTGCGCTCCCTGCCCCAACCATAAAGCAGGGCATGTATGAGCCTTGGGCATCCCGTGGCTTTTCAGAGGCGGCGACATAGTCGGGCTTTGCGTCTATAAGAAGAGTCTCAAGAGCTTGAGGCAGCTGTATAGTGTGGTGGAACACAGCGTCACTCTGGCGCAGGCCAAGCTCGCCCTCCTTAACAGGGAGGGGGATTTTAAACTGTCTGATTGTGCCGCTCCGGCTTTCAAGCAGAGCCGCAGAGGTGGTGTAGTTACTGGTATCTATGCCCAGATACAGCGGCATTATTCCTCACCAAGCCTTTTAAGCTGAGCCGAGAGTATGCCGTTGATAAAGGAGGAATCATCCTTGCCGCCAAACTTTTTGGCAAGCTCTACAGCCTCGTTTATTGAAACGCTGTAGGGAATCTCATTGTGCAGATATATCATTTCATACAAGGCAAGGCGCAAAACCGCAAGAGCAGTGCGGGGGAGACGCTTAAGCTGCCAGCCCTTTGCAAGCTCCTCTATTATAGAATCCAGCACCTCAATATTTTCAAAAACGCCCTTAAAGGAGCTAATGGCAAAGGGCACAGGCTCAAGCTCCCGTGCTTCTATTGCCTCGGCGATTATATCGTCTGCTTCTTTTTCAGTAAAGCTTTTTTCAAAGATAAGTACAAAGGCCTGTTCACGGGCGGCTCTGCGCTGTTCTATGCGTTGTTCTTTTGTTAGTGATGACATGCATAAATTCCTCCGTTAAGCTTGTATAATTAACTCACATTAATTATAACACAAACTTTGCAGCTGTGCAATGCGAAAACGTAAAGAATCTGCGAAAAATTTGTAATTGCGTCCTTCTATTTACGCACTAGCTCTGTAGGGGCAGACCTATGTGTCTGCCCAGAGGCGGGAATTTTGCGATAATCAGGGCAGACACATAGGTCTGCCCCTACGGTTTTTAGAGAGACTCAATTAATCACCCAAATTATTTGTAAGAAAATTGTAAACAAATTGTCACAAATAACACACAAAAAATAAAATGTTAATATTTAACAAAAGTTTATAACAACAAGCATTAAATCAGCCTGATTAAAGATAAAAATATATTTATATACGGCAAATTTACGGTTAGCAAATTAAAAATTATGTGAACATTACATAAAGGCAAACTCTTCTTCATATGTGATTTATAAGACTTGATTTTTGGCAAAATTTAGTGTATATTTTGATTAGTGTATTATTTCACTAAAATTAAAAAATGGAGGACAAAGAACATGAAAAATGTGTCTAAAATTCACGGGGGGGGTAAAAAGAGCTGCGTGCATAATTTTAGCACTAATTTTAATGTTTAGTTTATGTATAGATGCAATTGCTGCAGCTATTGAATACCGCACCCGTGACAGGGAGTTTGAAACGAGCACTGAAACCAGCCTTGACGGGTGGGAACGTTTTGAGACCTTCTACAAGGAGGATTGGACTAGCTGGACGGAAACAACCAGTAATCCCGGCAACTCTGACAATAGGCAAACGCAATGGCTACGCACTGACTATGATTATAATACCGTATATATGTATCACTACTACAGGTACACTTGTGGTAGTGGTGATGGATATTCATCATATGCTGTTGCACAAGGAACTGACCCTGTAGTTGGTGTTACTCCGCACCCTGGTGTGCAGCATTATTTTGAAGAAAGATGGTTTGATCATGAGTTGCCGTTGGTAAATGGTTTTCGTAATGATCCAGCTTCAGGTATATGGGTTAGAGCAGACTATTAGTTTAACAGAGAAAATATGGATAAAACCTATGCCTATCCTTCTGGCACATATGTTATAGGCAGTCATGATGTGTATCGCACCCGCACCCGCCCAACTTGGTATCGTTACCGCCGTTGGAAGGCATGGACAGATTGGGTTGAGGGCACAGCTCCAACAGCAACAAATGATAAGCAGGTTGAAACACGCCCCGCTGCGCCAGAGCCGCCCACAATTGAGCAGACAGAGCAAACCATAATCAACCGTGAGGTTGCCTATGTCGGCTTCAGTAAGCCCGATAACGCCGTTAATTACCGTGTAGAGGTATATGAAAACGGCACGCTTATAAACGATGATATAACTGCCAATCAATATTGGCTTGTTTATGGTAGCAAGATTGGCAAATATGAGGTTTATATTACACCCAGAACCGAAGACGGGCGTTTTAAGGCGGCCTCAAGGGCTAAAGCCACGGTTAATGTTGTTGTTGGGGATTATATCCCTGTAAAGCAAATTACCTATAATAATCATGTGTATTCTATATATGATATTTCCACTTCTTGGAATGCAGCAAGGGACATAGCCGAGCAAATGGGAGGACATCTTGTTACCCTTAACAATGTTGCAGAGTATAACGAGGTAGTTAAACTGCTGCCCGCCGGAGCTAAGGAAGCATACTGGATAGGAGCAACAGATAGAGGCAGTGAAGGCAGCTGGCGTTGGTACAATAAGGAGGAAGGCCTGCACCTGCCTTGGGATACAGGCGAGCCTAATAATGCAGCTAATGGGCCTTTGGGTACGGATTACTTTGCTAACTTTGCTGAAATACACAAGAACGGCAAGCTCAACGATACGACGAACATGCCGGAAGTTGTGCGCAGCATGGGCTTTATAGTTGAGGTTGAGGACTACAGCAGCAGACCCACAGCCGAATACAACGGCAAAACCTTTATTCGCTTTGATGATATTGAGGTAGGAACAGGGTCTTCTACTCCTGCTAATCATGTTACCTTTGAGGATGCAAAGCTGTTTGCTCAGCGCATAGGCGGGCATCTGGCTACCATTACCTCACTTGAGGAGCAGAGAGCGGTTGCAAAGCTGGCTTCTGAGGGCAGCAAAAATGCTTATTTGATAGGCGCAGCAAAATCAGATTCTTGGGCATGGCTAACGGGCGAGGCTTGGGACTATACCCATTGGGGAAGCAGTCAGCCAGGCAGTCAAAGCTACGGCGCAATAAACAAGGACGGAAGCTGGGCTGCCTCAGCGGGTGACGGGACTTCTGCAAACCTTGGCTTTATTGTTGAAATTGAGGCAGACAAAACACAAACCACAAATGCGGAGACCTTAATAGACCACAAGTGGATGTTAGTTGAGCATCCCATGACATACATGGATGCTCTGGCGTATGCCAAGACGCTGGGAACTGCCGGAAATCCGGCACACCTTGCAACAGTAGACACCGCCGAGGAGCAGGAGGCAGTAAGGCGTTTGGTTGCTCAGGGTGCAGGTGTAAGCTACTGGATAAACGGCAGCAGCTTTAATTCAGACGGCATATTTAAGCTCAGCAACGGCAAGCTGATGAACTACTTTAACTGGCAGGCGGGTCAGCCTGACGGCAACTCCGGCAGCGAGACAGGCTTGGGCAAATTCATTTATGTCACCGGCTTAGTAGAGGGCAGTGTTACCGCCGCAACAGGCAAATGGAACGATGCCGCAAATAAGTATGCAAGCGGCTTTGTGGTTGAGTGGGATGCTTTTAAAATTGGCGGTGATGATTGGACACCGTGTGATTGTGGCTGCAAAAAGCTTATGAGCAAATGCGACTGTATAGATTGCGGTGAAAAGGACTGCGGTTGCGGCAAGAGCATTAAGGATTGCGATTGTGAAGACTGCGATATACCGGAGACCCCATGCCACTGCGGTTGCGGCAAAACCCTTAAGGACTGCGACTGTGAAGATTGCGAGGGTTGCCACGGCGGAGACGATGATAAGCTCTGCACCGCATGTGACTGCGGCCACACAGAAGCTCAGTGTAAAGCTTTGGGATGCAGGCCCTGCAGCCCAAGGCCGGGCGGCAAAAACCGTATAGAGACAGCTGTACTCATAGCCCAAAAGGGCTGGCCTACAGGCGCAGATACCGTTATTTTAGCAAATGGAAGCAACTTCCCAGATGCCCTTGCAGGTGTGCCTCTATCAAAGGTGCTGGATGCTCCCATACTGTTGACAATGAACGGTGCTTATGGCATTGAAGCAATAGTTATAGACTGCATAAAGAATGACATGAAGGCTAAGACTGTGGTTATTCTGGGCGGCTCAGCCTCTGTCAGCGAGGGTATAGAGGACTATTTGGAGCAAAGCGGATTTGAGGTTGTAAGGTATGCGGGCAGCAACCGCTACAAAACAGCTATAGCTATATCCAATGCAATGGAGGCTGAGGGCAAGATTATAGATAAAGCCTTTATCTGTGATGGGCTTAACTTCCCCGATGCACTGGCGGCAGGCCCTGCTGCGGCTTTAATGGGTAAGCCCGTACTCTTCCAGCAGTCCTCTGACACAGAGAATATCTCCCCTGATACTAAGGCGTATCTGCTTGAAAAGAATGTTGATAATGTATATGTAATTGGCGGCAGCAGTTCTGTCAGCTCAACGGTTGAGGGCAAGCTAAAGAGCTATTTCGGCGTTCAAAGGGTTTCGGGCAGTAACCGTTATGATACCTCTGTTCAAATATACAAGAGCTTTAGCGGGCTTTATCAAAAGCAGCTTGTAACAGGCGCAGCGGGCATAACCTTCTCAGATGCTCTGGCGGGTGCAGCCTATGCCGCAAAGTATGCAGCACCGCTGTTCTTAATGCAGAACAACTATGTGCACGAGAGCGTTAAGGCGGCTATTGTAAGCATAAAGCCTGAAAAGTTTGTTGTATTCGGCGGCGAAGGCAGCTTGAATGATATAACAGTTGTAAAGTATTTAGATCAGTATGAAAAGACATACTATTACGAAGAAGATGCTGCTTAAAATAAAATGAATATAGGGGCAGACCTGTGTGTCTGCCCCTATCATACTTATTGCTTATGGATGCAGCATATACTGCATCCATAAGCTTTTATTTTTTATACGCCAGCTTCTCAACCCATCTAAAGGTTTTTAAATAGGCTGATTTATCCGGCGGAAGGACTATCTCAAGCCTGTTTAGAATATCCTCTGAGCGGTCGATAAAATCCTTTATATACTTGTTGTTTTGTATATATTCTATAACGTACAAGGGGTCTTCCGGAATTTTGCCGCCAAAGCCTACGGCTCTGTTGTTTTTATCGGTGGTGTGCACAATATACAGCAGCACACAGGCCACCGCCAGCATGAGCATATAAGATTTAGTGCTATGCTTTTTCTTTCCTAAAATATTAGGTCACTTCCTTTTTTGGGTATCTCTAAAAACCCGTAGGGGCAGACCTATGTGTCTGCCCGGATTACCGCAAATTGTCCGTCTTTGGGCAGACACATAGG
>JAISYX010000110.1 GCA_031269595.1 Oscillospiraceae bacterium | reverse complement strand
TTGTTATCAAGCGAATTTTCCGCTACAACAAGACCAAATATCGAGGTCTTCACAAAAACCGAACACAGGCGTACGCTTTATGTGCGAGTGCTAATCTCTACATGCTGGCAAAATCTGGCAGGTATGGGACTAGTTGAATGCAGAAAAAATCGAAAAGTTTTCAACATTATTGTTGAATTCCTTCTTCCTTCTGGTAATCCTTGTTTTTTTTATTGATTTTTTCAGCGGTTACCTAAAGCCTTATCATGATCACCCATATAGTCATAAACATTACCAATGTTGTTATAGATGGTTGCTGTGTCAATGTGCTCTGTACCAAACACTTTTTCTCTTATAGCCAAAGCCTTAAAGTAGTATTCAGAAGCTTTATCATAAGCACCCTTATGTTCATAAGAGATGCCAATGTTGTTATAACTTGAAGCGTATCGGGGTGTCCTGAGATCAGTATCTTTTCTCTTATAGTCAAAGCCTTGAAGTAGTATTCCAAAGCCGTATCATAATCGCCCATAACATCATAAACAATGCCAATGTTGTTATAGCTTGAGGCTATATCAGGGTGCTCTTTATCAAGCAATTTTTCAAAAACAACCAAAGCTTTGAAGTGACATCCCAAAGCCTTATCATACTTACCCGTCTCTATGTAAACATTGCCAATGTTTACATAGCTCATGGCAGTGTCAGGATACCCTGTGCTAAGTGTTTTTTCAAAGATAGCCAAAGCTTTGAAATAGTATTCTAAAGCCTTCCCATATTCACCCTTATGAGCATAAGAATTGCCAATGTTATTATAGTTTGTTGCGGTGTTGGGATGCTCTGTACCATTTATAGCCAAAGCTTTAAAGTAATATTCCAAAGCTCTATCATATTCGTCTAATTCATCGTAAATCATCCCAAGAAAGTTATAGCTTCCAGCCACTTCAACATCATCAGCATCCAAAACATTTTCAATCTCTGTCACTGCTTTAAGCTGCCAGTTTAGGGCTTCGTCATATTTTCCGCGCTCATAATAATCAATGGCAATGTCATAATATGTAAGTGCAGCCGGTGCCGGCTTGTCCTTTGGCAGTTCAGGTCTTTTGGCTTCTTTTTCGTCTGCAAGCTTTTGCACATATTCGTTCATCTTGCTTAGCTGCCCTTTTATATCGGCAAGCTCTGCCTGCGTTGTGGCGTGGCCTTCCATATTTTCTTTGTGCTGTGCATTTACCTTTGTCAACACGGCCTTAAAGCCATCATCAAAGCTGTCATACAGCTGCTCCTTGCAAAGCTTGTAAATCTCTTCTATATATGCGTTAAGCAAGGGCTTGGCCTGCTCAGCGTCCCGCTTCCCTGCAAACTTTTGCTCCCATAGCAGCAATGCTACCTCATAGGCCGTTTTTGAATCCGCCGTCTCTCGGTGCGCCCCGTTAACAATGTTATCCCTTGCCAAGCTAACAAGCCCAACAGAGCACAAGTAGTCGCCCAACTCGCCGTTGACAGGAATATCCAGCTCATCAACCAGATTAAAAAACAGCTCCTTGTGTTGCTTTTTGAACTGTGCGGCCTCTTTCCTATCCTTTATGTAGCTTAATATATCGTCCGCAAGCTCTGTAGCAGCAAGCCCGACATGCACAGGAATCAACGCAGGGCAAAGCGCAGAAAGAGCCTCTAAAAGGTCTTTGCCGCTGTTATATGCAATCTGCCTAGCTTTCACGCTTATTCCTCCTTTACCCTCTCTCCTCCAGCATATGTGAGGCCTCCATATCGCAGATATTCAAGGCCAGCGAGAGGGGGAACATCTCAAAGGCTGCGCTTACGTTGCGCATATCGTCCCCTTGCTGTGAAAATCCCATGTGATAGCGAATTGCAAAGGATTCCTCCCTGCTCAGGCGCATAAAGCCTGTGATAATGTAAACGGATTTTTCGCCGTGTCCATAGGGGAGCTTGTCGTCATATTCATAAAAGGGCACCTTG
This sequence comes from Oscillospiraceae bacterium, assembly GCA_031269595.1. Taxonomy (GTDB): domain Bacteria; phylum Bacillota; class Clostridia; order Oscillospirales; family Acutalibacteraceae; genus JAISYX01. Next base: position 2,761 of record JAISYX010000110.1, on the reverse strand, counting down.
ACCCACTTGCCGCTCTCGTCCTTGACGTTGCGCTCGCTGACCTTGTAGCAGTTAACCTTGCACAAATCGTGCAAGAGGGCAACGATTGCGATAGCCTCGGCGGAGGCCTCCAACTTGTACTCCTGCTTAACACGCTCACGGGCAAGATAGTCCTTGAGGCCGTGATACACATTGATGCTGTGCTCGCAAAGTCCGCCGGCGTAAGAGCCGTGAAAGCGAGTGCTGGCAGGGGCTATAAAGAAATCGCTGGCAGGTGAGAGCAGATATTCAAGGAGTTTATCAGAACCCTCACGGGTGACGTTCTCCCTGTAGATTTCAAGAAATTCATCTTTTAGCTGTGTTGGAGTTTTTGACATGTATAGACAACCTTTCCACTAGAGACTAGAGGCCAGAGACTAGAAACTAGAACCGTAAGTGACCACTGTCCATGTTGCTTGGATACTGGGCGGTAAGTGTAAGAGCGGGAGGTTGGGCTGCGACGAACGCTTAAGCTACTTTAATCAAAATTTGCGTTAGCAAATCCACCACAACTTTTCACTTTTCACTCTTCACTCTTCACTCTTCACTCAAGTTAAATATCCTGCCTGGCAACCGCACTTGAGCCCGTTTCTGCGGTTGGTTCGCTTATGGGTGCAGAGAGCTTTATCTTGTCTCCGACCCATTCGGTAACTCGGGTTTTAAGGCGGTTAAATGAGTTTTTGCAGGATGTCCACTGTGCGTTTGTGGCAAAAATATCCGGCTTTGTATCGTAATTGCTGTACTCCTCTGAGAGTATGCTTATAAACTGCGCCCTGTTTGTCTGGTCTTTTTCGGCTTTGCTAATGTGCACGGGGGTGTAGGATAAATCCTCCATAAGGGCGGTTTTGCCCTCAGGGGGCAGGGTTAGCTTGATTGTTACAAGCAGGCTTTCTGTTGGCACAGTCTTTTTGGTGTCCAGGCCGGAGTTGTCGGCATACAGGTTGCCTAAATCGTAAAGGACAAGGCAGTTCTTTTCGGTATCGTCACTTTTTTGCTTAAATGCCTTGTAGGTTATCTTTTGCGTGTAGTTAGAGCCATAGCCCAGAATCACATCTATGCCGCCGCAGGCAAGGTTGTCCGCCAGTGTGCGTGTATCCTGCGAGGGGGCTGTGGTTCCGTAATCTCCCCAGCGCACAAGGGTGACAATAAAGCTTGCGCCGGAATTGCGCAGGGTTTCGGCGTCCTCAAGAATGGCCTTGGAGGCGTCGTTGGGCTTTGTTGGGTCAAAATGCTTGAGAGTGAAGACCTTCTCTTCATCGTCAAGGTTGATGTAATCGTCATCCTGCACCCCTGAATAGCTGAGAAAGCCCACCTTTATGCCGTTTATCTCCCTTATTTGAGGGGTATCGTGGGAGTTTATATCGCTGTATATGCCAAAGGGCAAAATAGATAGCTCGTTGCAGGCCTCTATGGTGGATTTAACCCCTGCAAAGCCCATGTCAAGGCAGTGGTCGCCGGCCAGAGCAAGCCCGTTAACGTGTATAGAGCTTAGCGCACGTATAAGATTTATAGGATAGTTTGCCTTAGGAAAGGCCGAGACCTTTGCGTCGGGGGCATTGACAGCACCCAGCAGACTGACTATGTTCATATCAGAGGAAAAGCCCTCGCTAAGGTACTGGAGACCCTCGTAAATCTCATAATCACCCATTTGTGTGCGGCTGGAATTAAGTATGCTCTCCTTGAGAACTACACTGCCGCCAAAGGTTAGGGTAGCCTGATTAGTCTCTACCACCTTTATTGGCTCAACAGTGGCAACAGGCTCTATTTTGGGCTTGTTAACCGAGAGCACAATAATAACAAGGGCTATAACAGCAAGAATAGAGCCGCCGCCTATAACGCCCAGCTTGATGTAATCCTTTTCAGACATGCCAAAAACACTCTTCTTGCGCACGGCTTGAGTGCGGGGCGGGGCGGTTCTGCCCGCAGAAGAGGAGATGCTTGGCCGCCTTTTTGATTTAGAAGCAGCTGCGCCAAAAATCTGATATTTTGGGGGTAGCTTTCTATATCCTTTAATAATAGCTTTTTTAATGCCGTCAAAGGCCAGAGCCAGCACAGCCACAATAAATAGCAGTACCTCTCTAAGCCCCTTGATTAGAGCTGCGCCTGTCTTTTTTAAAACGGTTGAAGCCTCTTGAGCAGAAGCATCTTCCTGATAATCTTCTTTGTTGCGGTTATTTTCATCCCTCATGGGGGGCATCCCTCCTTGCACCTGAGTGCTTAATTTAGAACTATAATTGAGCTTCTCTATTTACGAATTACGAACTCGTTTGTAGTACCTTGTCAGGTCTAAAGCTTCATGTTTGCGTAGGGTACGGGCTTGCCCGTACCGTTTAAGCCTCGCACGTGCCTTGGGTCAGGCAAGCCATGCCCCCTACGTCCTTTTTTAGAGATGCCCGATTCGAAGTTAAGTATAACATATTCCCATATAAAAGTCAAATTTCGTGCGATTTCAGGCGGCTTTTTGCGGGCTAAAAACGGCTAAGGCATGGGCTTTGCGGCTGGGGCGATATGTTAATAAGAAGTTTACATACTAGATGCTAGAGGCCAGAAGCTAGAACCGTAAGTGACAACTGGCCATGTTGCTTGGATACTGAGCGGTAAGTGTAAGAACGGGAGGCAGGGCTGCCTTTTTACACGGCTAATTTCGAGAAATTTCTAGCATCTAGTTTCTAGGTAACCACTGATTTAAAAAAACGAAAAAGTGTGATATAATAGAATAAAAAGCTAGGAGGGAAAATATGAG
>JAISYX010000093.1 GCA_031269595.1 Oscillospiraceae bacterium | reverse complement strand
TCTGCCCCTACTAGGGCTTGTCATCTAAAACTTGACAAACATTAAACGACATAATATGCTTATTTAAGGCGAAATTCACATATTGAAATGTCAAGTTTTAGTTGACAAGAGATACTACGAGGTTAACAGGGTTAATAGAGATACCTATTTTGTTATAGTATTGTTATTTAATGGAAGTGGGGCGATCGTTTGACTAGAATAAGAGGCGGCACAAGGGCAATTTGCATTTTAATGGCATTGCTTTTGCTTTTTGCGGCAGGCTGTAAAAAGAAGCCCAGCGCAGCAGGCGTTGCCTCGGTTGCGCCCAACACCGACCCAAAGCAGCTTTTTGCCGCCTTGATTAACGAAAATCTTGCAAGTGAAGAGGGCCTTGCCTCTGTGGGCAAGCTAAAATTCCTTAAAAACGGGCTGATTGAGTCCTTCAATTCAGGTGCGCTTAGCCGTGTGTATATCGACTTAAACGGCGATACCGCAGAGGAGCTTTTGCTGGTTAAGCTAAAGCCTCTTGAAGGGGCAAATGTTTATGGCTATATACTAAGCTTTGATGTCTACTCTGTGAGTGACGGCAAGGTGGTTTTGCTGGACTCCCGCTCGCTTGAAAATTCCTACGGTGCTCAGAGCATCTCGTGGATGATATTCACAAAGGGCAACATAATAGGCTATGAGGGGCTCTCGGTTTTTGATGATGGCCCACACTACAATTTAAGCCTGTTTAAGCTGGATGCAAACAACAAGCTGCGCAGCGAAATCGCCCTTACAGCAGACGTTAAGGGCAGCGACTGTATGCTGACAAAAAGCATAAACGACGGCCCGCCAGAGGCCTTGGTAAACGCCCCCTTTGACAGTAAGGGCACTGCCGAAAGGGATTTAAAAAACCAAATTATCACCAATCTTATGCCCTTTGACTTTAATGCCAACTGGGTCTCTCTTGATGAGCAGAGCACGGCCAAATACAAGGCCTCCATCTGGTCTCAGCAGGCTGAGATGTCCCAGCGTGAGAGCAGCTGCACCATGGTTTGCCATATTTACGGCAAGCTCAACGGCGATATAAACATCATTGATTACACAGGCCTACAGGATATGGTTGCCGAGGAGGCCAAACGCAAGGCTGAGGAAGAGGCCACCCGCAAGGAGGATGACGACGATGAAGTCAGCTCCGATTCCGTCAGCAGCGATGTCTCCTCAAAAAATGAGGAGGTATCCTCTCAGCAGGGCAAGAGCACAACCAAGCCGGCGGCTGCAACAACAACTAAGTCCGCTGAAAAAACCACGGTAAAGGCCACAGAAAAGGCCGTTCAACCCACAACAAAAACAACTCAGGATATATTAGAACCTAAATAATAATTAATAATTAAGTTAAAAATAAATAAGAAAGGTAGAGACGCAGGCACAACAGACAAATTTTTATGTACTGTTGGTGTGCGATTCTCTAACACATGGTGTTTTATAATGATACTTAAAAATGCGAAAATAACAGACGAGAGCTTTGAAATTATTGAGGCGGACATCCTCACAGAGGGTGAGCGTATACTCAAAATTGCCCCTAAGGGCACTCTTAACGAGGATGGTCAGGAGGTGCTTGACCTTACAGGCAAGCTGATTCTGCCCGGGTTTATCGACATTCACATTCACGGCAGCTTTGATACAGACACAGGCGACGCCACCTATGAGGCTCTTGAAAACATGAGCAGCTATTTGGTAAAGAATGGTGTAACCTCTTTCTGCCCAACCTCCATGACTCTTTGGGAGGCAGATTTGCACAAGGTTTTGGGCAATGCCAAAAATGCAATGGACAAGGGCGTTTCAGGCGCATATATCCAAGGTGTTAACATGGAAGGCCCCTACATCTCCATTAGCAAGATAGGCGCACAGAACCCAGCCTTTCAGCACAAGCCCGACCCAGCCGAGTTCAAGCGGCTGTATGAGGCCTGCGGAGGCATAGTTAAGCTTGTGGATATAGCTCCAGAGGAGGAGGGCGGCGACGAGTTCATTAAGGAGGTTGCTCCCCTTTGCACCATCTCCATTGCCCACACAGCGGCCACCTATGAGCAGGCCAAGCACGGCTTTGATTTAGGCATAAGCCATGCAACCCATCTTTTTAATGCAATGAGCGGCCTCTCTCACCGTGAGCCGGGGGTTGTGGGTGCTGTTTTTGACAGTGACGTTACAGCCGAAATCATCTGCGACGGCCACCACATCAACCCCGCAGTGCTGCGCATAGCCTTTAGTCAGCTGGGCGAGGATAGGCCTGTAATCATCTCAGACGCCTGCTCAGGCGCAGGCTTGCCAGACTGCGACAGAGAGCTGGGCGGCCAGCCTATCTATATAAGAGGAGGCCTTGCAAGGCTGGCAAACGGAACTATAGCCGCCTCCGCCTCTAACATGCTTCAGGAATTTAAAAACCTGATAAGCTACGGAGTACCCTTTAAAAGTGCCGCAAAGGCCGCAAGCATCAACCCTGCAAGGGTTATACGTGAGGATGCAAACACAGGCTCAATTAAAGAGGGCAAGCTGGCCGATTTGCTTGTTCTTAACGAGGAAGATTTGGAGCTTGCCGCAGTTATTGTTAAGGGCGAGCTTAAGGTTAAAAATTGAGTATCTCTAAAAACCTGTAGGGGCAGACCTGTGTGTCTGCCCGGATTACCACAAATTGCCCGTATTTGGGCAGACACATAGGTCTGCCCCTACAAACGAATTGGCAAATAGAGGTTTTCAATTAATTTGCACAGGCATTTAATTAGCAGAGGTGTCCTTGTTTGGCCGCCTCTGCACGATTTTATATCGGGTGAATCATGTTAGAGAAGACGAAAAACGCATTTTCAAAGGAAGAATCCGCAATGCTCAAGGGTCTTGCGCTTATTTTTATGCTCCTGCTGCACCTGTTCAACCGCAGGGAGATTGACGGGCTGTATGATGTATTCCTTTATACTAAAGGCGGCCCCTTGCTTGTCTATCTTACCTTTGCCTGTGATGCGGTAATTCCTATTTTTTGCTTTGTTTCAGGCTACGGCTTGTACCTTTCGCAGCAGAAAAAGGGCTCGATTTTTGCAGGTAATCTAAAGCGCATTTTTAGGTTTTTGTCAGACTATTGGATTATTTTAATTGTATTTTCAATAGTAGGCGTTATAATGCACTCCTCAAGATTGCCCGTAAATTTTATTACCTTTTTAGGCAATGCGTCTACAGTGTTTATCAGCTATTGCGGAGCTTGGTGGTATGTGCCGCAATATGTTATACTGGTTGTTGTTTCTCCTCTGTTAATACGTTTAGTAAAGCGACTTCCCTTTTGGGCGGTTTTAGCGGTGTCATTCGCACTTTATTGCGTTGGCTACGCAGGCGGTATAATGGATGTGTTGCCTAACGTAAACATGGCAACAGTGCTGTTTTATAACTTTGGAAGATGCCAATTCCCCTTTTTAATAGGAGTAATATTTGCAAATAAAAATGTTTTTGCAAGCATAGATGTGCATTTAAGCAAGCTTTCAAGTAAATTACGAAATTTGGTTTGTATCCTTATACTAATTGCCACTTGGGCACTGCGTATGCTTGTTAACTCGCTTTTTCTCTCTGTATTTTCGGCAGTGTTCATAATTATAGCATTTGTGTTTTTGAGCAAAGCAAAGCCGATTAAATGGCTGCTTCTGTTTTTAAGCGGACACTCCACAAATGTTTGGCTTATACACATGTTTTTTTATCAGATTTTATTCAGCAAGCTCGTTTTTTACCCCCAAATACCCATTGTTATCTTCCTGTGGCTTTTGCTGCTTTGCATAGCAGCTTCATATCTGATAAAGGGCATAAAATATTGTTTAAATTATATTTTTGATAAAACTAAGAAGCTAGTAAGAAAGGAACCCGCATAATGGATTACGCAAAGGAATCACTAAAAAAACACTATGAATGGCGTGGCAAGATAGAAATTATCTGCCGCTCGCCCCTTGAAAACAGGGAGGATTTATCCCTTGCCTACACCCCGGGAGTGGCACAGCCCTGCCTAGAAATTCAAAAGGATATAAACAAGAGCTACGATTTAACCCGCCGCTCTAATCTTGTGGCGGTTATAACAGACGGCACTGCCGTGTTGGGTCTTGGTGACATAGGCCCTGAGGCGGGTATGCCTGTTATGGAGGGCAAGTGCGCCCTATTCAAGGCCTTTGGCGATGTGGACGCAATCCCGCTGTGTGTGCGCTCTAAGGAGGTTGAGGACATAGTTAACACCGTTAAACTGCTTGCGGGCAGCTTTGGCGGGGTCAATTTAGAGGACATCTCCGCCCCTCGATGCTTTGAAATCGAGCGGCGTTTAAAGGAATGCTGCGATATTCCTATTTTTCACGACGACCAGCACGGCACAGCAGTTGTAACTCTGGCGGCCATGTTCAACGCACTCAAGCTAACAGGCAAAAGCCTTGATGGAATCCGTGTGGTGACAAGCGGTGCAGGTGCGGCAGGCATAGCCATTATCCGCTTGCTTATTGCCCTCGGGCTTAAGGATGTGGTGCTGTGCGACAGGCAGGGCGCAATCTACAAGGGTCGTGAGGGTCTTAACACGGAAAAGGCCGAGATGGCCGAGATAACCAATCAGGATATGCGCAAGGGCACTCTTGCGGAGGTTTTAAGGGGTGCAGATGTGTTTATCGGCGTCTCCGCACCTAATTGTGTCTCAACGGAGATGGTGGCCTCTATGTCCGCAAATCCAATAGTTTTTGCCATGTCTAACCCCACTCCCGAAATCATGCCCGAGTTAGCCAAAGAGGCGGGTGCGGCTGTGGTGGGCACAGGACGCAGCGACTTCCCCAATCAGATTAACAATGTGCTGGCGTTCCCGGGCATCTTTAGAGGTGCGCTGGATGTGCGGGTCTCTGACATAAACGACGAGATGAAAATCGCCGCCGCCAAGGCTATTGCCGAAATGGTGAGCGAGGAGGAGCTGTGCCCTGAATTTATAATTCCGGCTGCGCTAAACCGTGAGGTGGGCAAGCGGGTTGCAGAGGCAGTGGCAGAAGCGGCAAGAAAAAGCGGCGTTGCAAGGATATAATTCTTTTTCTTTCAAAAAAGAAAAAGCAGCCCGCACACTGTCATTTTGCGGGTTGGGCGGCTTTTATGCCTGCGTTTTTACCTGAGATATTATATACAGAGGGAAGGCTATGGAAAATATAAAATTTGAAAATGTATATGAAATTACGCCAAAGCTGCTTAAAAGCTGGCGCAGCCCATTGCAAAGGAGTATACGTCGAAATCAATATATCCTGCCTTGGCTTTGCTTTTTTGCTTTGCAGGTATATTTTATACTTCGTGACATATTAGAAGGGGATGGTCTGAATGTCGCAGACATCGTTGGTGCTTGCGTGGTGTTGGCTTTGGTATTGTGTATTCAATTTGTTTTATATAATATTAAGATTAAAAAGCATTTCAAAACTCATCAAGTTGAAAAGTGGTATTATACCATACCAAGAAACATTAGGGAACTACAACATCAAGCGGAATTAGTGGAAGTGCTAAGCTATTATACCATATCTAAACTCAAATTGCAAGTGCCCGTGACCCGCATATTTCAACAAATATAGAACTATGAAAGTCCATAAAAAACCATTGATTTTAATGGCGGTAGTAACACGCTAGTAACAAGTCAAGGCGGGAATAAAACCCGCCTTGAACCTTTAAATATACTTTGTAATATCAATGCATTTGCCGTCCTCTAAGTCATTAGCTATCTCGTCAAGTTTGTCCCAATCGTCACAACACAGCTCATCGCTTGACCAATCTCTGGCTGATGCGTTGTCTTCAAGCTCATCGCAGTAAACATCAAAATTTTCAAATTCTCCCGCCTGTACTGGTTCTTCGGCAATTTGTGCTGTCGCTTTGCCATTGTCATAATGCTTTGTTATAATATATCTCATTTTTAAACCAACCTTTCTGCGGGGATTAGCCGCCCCGCTTCGGCCTTTGTTTTTTTATCTTATTTTAGCAATTTTCCCGTTTCTAACCAAGTAAGCCCCGTCTTCACCAACATTAATTCCGCATACTGTAGCAGTATCTGTTATAAACAATTGATAGCCGAATGCCAGTTGCGCTTTAGCCTCTGTGTGATTTTCAAACTTGCCGCTGAAATCTTCTGCTAAACTTTCAAACTCTGTTCTCATTTCAGAAACCGCATTGTTTTGGCCTTTTGTCATTTTTGAGGTGAAAACCGTTTTTCCAACTCCGAATGAAACACCGTTTGAAGCATTGATATAAAACATCAATTCCCCGTTCCTGTTTGTCCATGCCTTAGCGATTGTAATTTGATTCATTTTCTTTTTCCTCCAAAGTATTGATTTTTTATTCCTTACGTGATATAATCGGAGGGAAGCGGGAGCTGCAAGGTGTCCCCGCTTGCCCTTTTTTGTTGAGTAACCGCTTGTTTTTGACTGCATAGCGGTTACTCTTTTGTTATGCCTTTAGCAGATTTTCAAGGTATCTTACCGCTTCTTCAAGCGTCTTCGTTTCCTTTAAAATCGCTAACAACTTTAACCGCTCTGCCTCAATGGCGTGCTTTACAGCGATTTCTGTTGCAGTTGGCGTATTCATCACCTCATCTCCTTTCTTTAACGGGTTTCCTTTCCCGTCCTTGCAATTATATTATATACCTTATAAGGTATATTTACAATGGCTGGAGTTGCTAAATACTGCAAATTCTTGTTATCATTATAAGGTATATATTGACTTTTTCAAAAATGGTGTTATATTTGTTTTGGAGGTGATTTTTATGCCAAAAACAAAAGCTCAAATGTCTGCTACAAATAAGTATGATAAAAATAATTATGATAGAGCCACCATTCTTCTTTCAAAAGGAGAAAAACCAAAAATACAGGCACATGCTGCCTTATTTAAGGAAAGCTTGAATGCTTTTATTAAAAGAGCTATAGCGGAAACTATTGAACGTGACAAAGAAAAAAGCGGGGACAATTAAGCCCCCGCTGTGTTTTTTATTTCAAAAGTACGCCCCATGTTTTAACGCCGACAACGCCATCAACAACAAGCCCCTTGGCTTTTTGATAGGCTTTTACAGCTGCTAGGGTTTTTGTGCCAAAGTCACCATCAACGGCTAATTTAGCACCGTTTTTATTTAGCAAGGTTTGCAGTTGCCGTACGGTTGCCCCCTTGCTGCCTTTCTTGACCGTTGTAGGCGTTTTTACGGTTGCGGCGGGTTGAGTGTTGGTTTTGTTTTCGGCGGGTTTAGGGGCTATTGTGGGCTTATTTGCGGAATTGTCATAAGAAACGCCTGGAATTTTGCCCCAATGCGTCCAACCGCCGCCCGCCCAGTTGGATTCAATTACACCATATGCTGTGCCTTTGGCCTCTATGACCTTGCCATTTCCGATATAGATTCCAACGTGGGTTCGATTTTTGAACACCGCAAGCCCGATTATTTCAGGGCGGGTTTGGTACGTGCCTTTTTCTGTGCACTTGTCAAACAAGCTGCCTACATAGTAATCGGTGGAAGTATTGTACTTGATTACGTCATTTTCGGCCCATAGATATCCCTTGATTAGGCCTACACAGTCAACACATCGGCGGCCAACCCACCCTTTTTCTTTGATTGTGGACAGTTTGCCGCCAACATCTGTGGGGTACTGCTTAACCTTATCGGCCAGCAGTTGAGCTGTGAGCAGCTGTCCGAATGTCCCCCATACGTAACCCCATTTTTCATCACGGGCTTTTTTAGCCCATTCGGCAATGCCTGTGTTAGTTTTCTGTTCCATTTTCAATTCCTCCAAATTCTTGTGATTGTGTATAAGGCGGTAAAGCCTCGCCTTCTGCTTCTAATTCTGTGATTTTCTCCTCATTGGCGGCCTCGCTGGCGGTTTTGCTTTTTTCAAGTGTTAACTTAAGCTGCTTGACGGTTTTAATTAAAAAAGCGGGCATTGGAACACCGACAATGCTTAGATTTTCAATTATGCTAATCAACTCGTTTATTATTAGCCATAGGCAAACCATGAGGCCAAAGCATAGCGGGATATTGTAATCAATACAAAGACTTGCAGCACCATTTGTAAGAACAAAATCAACTACCATACCAACTACCATTAAAAGCAAGCTACAGGCCTTTCTAATTAACCCTTTACGCCCAATTGAAGACGATAGTTCACCTAATTTAGCCGCTTTTACCATTCCGGTTATGTAGTCGGCGGCCAACACGCCGACTAGCACTAAAAACGGTACTGCCACAACTCCCAAATACGATAAAAGCCCCGACAACGCTAGGGAAAATGTGCCTTCTAAAAAAAATGCTTGTTTGTTCATTTTTTATTACTCCTTTGTTAAAATGCCCAGCCAGTGAAAACAATGCCGGTATTTGAACCGTTAACAGTGACTGTGTCTGTTGCCGTGTTGCTCTGCATTCCGTCATCTGCGTAATACCCGTCTGAAAAGACAACCGTTACTGTGTATGTCCCATTAGGCAAACCGTTAAATGTTGTTTTCCCTTGAGTGTTTGTCATTTGGGTTACGCCGCTTAGTGTGACATTTGCACGAACCGGATAAATATCTTCATATAAATCTTGTACTTTTGTTTCGATTTGAACGCTATAAGTAACTTCCTGTAAAACGATTAGAAAGCTTGTATTTCCAGCAGAAACATTAATTGTCTGTATGGCCACTTGATAACCGTCAGAAGAAGCGGTTACGGTATGTTCTCCGTCACTTAATTCAAATATCGCTTGTCCACTTGAATCGGTAATTCCATATAGGCCAGAAATAGCGATAGTAACATTGCTTATTGGGTTGCTATTTGAACCAACAATATTTATCTCAACTTGCCTTTCACCAGTATCAGGTACAACTTCTAAAAGAATTACATTAAATTCCGTATGCCCTTCATCAACAGTTATTTCAACTATCATTGATTGATAGCCTTCCTTGGCTATTACAAGGTTATAATTCCCATCTGCGACTTGCTCAAAAGTTGCCAGTCCAGCACTGTTTGTTGTGCCAAATTGAGCATTTAGAAGCAAGACTTCAACGCCTTGCATATCTACGCCCGATTCGTCTTTTACATTAACAACTATAGTTCTGCCATCTGTAACAGGTGGTGATACGCCGCCGCCTGAGCCTGAATTGTTATTAATTTCATACTGTATTGCTTCAAGTGCTGAGGCTATAGCCCCTCGCACCTCCTCCCCGTAAACCGCCGATTGTATGGCTTGTATCTGCGAATTGATGTTTATGCTCATGTTTGTTCTCCTTTACCGTGAATTGATATGTGAATATTAAACGCCTCTATAGAACCGGACGGCTTCATAGTACCAACTTCTATTGTCCCGTTGCTATCCAGCACCCTCGCCCCTAAGCTCACTTGTGTATTTGTTTGGTTTCCTCTGTATATTTGTGTAAGTATTTCGCAATTATCATTTATTAGGCTTCCATCAATCCCAAAATTCGCAATAGGTATTGATAAATTAGCAAAATACCTATACCATCCGCTAGAAGCATATTGAGTTCCGGCGGTTATGCCGCTAGTTGCTATTGCAACACTTCCATAAATCCAGAAATCACCATTAAACAACTTATAGCAATCGAAATTACCGCTTTTTAGTACCTCTACAAACGGCAATCCAGTCATTAAATTAATGCCTATTGTAGGTACATCTGTAAAATTAGCGGGCATTCCACAATCAAAGCCATCTGATTCAGAGGCTTTACCAAAAGCAATGCCCTTTCCACCTATTCTATAATCAACGGTTGAAAATGACGTTGACACTAAATCCCATGTTTGAACAGTATAGAATTGGTCAATGATTTCATATTTTATGTCATATGATTTATTTGGGTCAATGTTTCCACCGCCTGTGACAACTGAATTGCCGTTTGTAAAGGCTATTCCGTTATCCCAGTTTGTTGTACCTGTTTCTTTATAATATACTTTGCACTGCAATTGATTATTGCCATTGCAATCAGAGTAAAGAACCCCAGCTGTGCATTTTACATACGTTCCATTATCGTCAAGTGTGCCGTTTTGCAAGCAGCGTTGAGAAATTCGGGTAACGATATAAGGACTTTGATACGGCCATACGGTGTGGTTAACGGCCGTACCTTGCGTTGCTCTGTTCCTGCTGTCCTTTACAATCCATGAGGTTGTAACAGTGCCAGCGTTCATTAAAACGCCTGTAGTAGCGTCTGTGGTCGTTGCTGTAAAATTATCACATTTTAATTCTTGCGTTTTTATGGTGCCGCCATATGAACCATTCGCACCGCTCAATATCATTCTTATTTGACTTTTGCCCTGCACAAGAATTTTCCACGCCTCAGGCACATCATTATTAACCCTTGAAACTGTGAGAGTGCCTGCGCTAGGCACAACATTTTGCGGAACCGTAACCACAAATGTTGAAGTAGTTGAACCTATTGTAGAGTTGCCGCTTTTTGTTGTAACAGTGGCGGTAACAGTACCGCTTGTGGCATTCGGCAAGTTGTTTAACCAACTCATGGGGATAGGAGAAACTGAAATGCTTGTCGCAACGTTAGTTGTAGAATAAACCTGAACTGTGCCTATCGTCATTTTGACATCATGTGTGAATGATGAACTTGCACGGTTAATATTAACTGTAACGCCGTTTGACCCGTTAACTTCCACACTTGCAGGGGTTATGTTTGAAATCGTTGACGCTCTTGGTATAGTTGTCAGCGTGAAGCTTGTGCTTTGAATTTGCGGGCTGCTGCTAAATTGGCTGTGGTCTATCCTTGCTGATATTGAAAGGCTTTTAGTTCCATCCGCATTATGCGGAATATCAAGTGTTTTTGTAAAAAGAGCTATTGCCGTGCTTGTTATCTTTTGATTTGAAGTAATACTTGCGCTATATTGTGTTCCGTTGATTGTGCAATAGCAAGTACCTGTACCATATGTAGTGTAACCCGTGTTGGTTCTTTTGCACCACACCTTTGCAGTTACATTACTTGTATTATTTGCTATATTTTGACTATTTGTAATACATTCTATATAATATATTATATAGCTATTGTTAGTGGTGAAATTATTTGATACCGCCATTATTATGCCCTCCACTTCATTGTTAAGTTGCCATTAGAGCGGGGGATAAAATCAAAATATCCGTTATCGGGGTTGCCTATTGTGAGCATATTTTTAATCTCGACATCTGTAATATATAGCTTGTTATTGCTGATATAAGCTATTTCAACGTTATCTTGAAAAAATGAAAGCCGTTCATTTGTGAAAACGGCTTTAAATGGGCTGTCTACTCGCCCTAATGTGATTCTTGCGCCCTCGAATCTTATATATTCCTCTATCAGCAAGCGGTTGCCCTCTACCACTCCTTCGAGGCTTTGCGTTTGACCTGTGGCCGTTGTAAATCTGAATTCAATGAGATTGTTAAGCATTTCAACCGTACTTGAAAGGTATTCAGAATAATCATTGAATTGGTCTTTAGTGATGTAATTTGAGGCAACCTGTAACAAAATCTGCGTGGCCGTTTGCAGCATACTGCTGTAAACCTCATTAACGCTATTTTTAATAGCTGTTAAATCCTGATTAATTCCAGTGTCATTAATAACCTTTTCAATAACCTCACCAATCTTATCTTTGTTGGTAACATCCGTTAATGCCCTTTGAGTTGAACCAAGATTTATTACCGTGTTGCTAGGATTTGCAATGTCGATTGAGATTGCAGAAACAAGCATAAATTCATCAATATTGTGCGGCGGGCTTATAACTCTGATTTTATCGCCTAACTTGATTTTTTCTATGTTGACATCTAATAAGTGTAAGTCAATAGCCGTAAGCTCAAGATTAATATCAAGAAGTATGCGCCGTTGCAGTTCTTGTTGTCCTTTAGTTAGGAGATTTCCGGCTATGGTGACATCATCAAATACAACCGTGTCATATATCCACCCATAAAGGTCTACGGCCTGCTGGTCAAACACATAATCAATGCCGTTGTTTACCTCTGAGATAGTCAAGCGTTCTTCTATTTCGCTTTCATTTCCGTTTTCATCCTCTGTTTCAATTTTTGCCCCCAGTGGAATTATAGCGGTAGCTATATTTTCGCCTTTTGATGTGCGTTTTAAGGTTAATAAATTCTTCCCAAAATCAATGGTTTGGCTGTTTATATTCTCGTAATCTTCAACATAATCAATAATTTTATTCCCATTGTCGCTATGTTGAGTACGAATGTAGCCGCCTAATCTGTCAACAAGCTTATCTTGTATAGAATTCCATGTGTTTTCATAATTGGAGAACCTATATAAGCTGTCATTTGGGTCTGTAACAGTCACGCTCCCAACAGTAAACTGCTTTGCACTCTCAACCATAAGATTGTGGTTATTTATAAGAGTTGTAAAATAATCCTCAACGCTTATATCGTGATATTCTGCAACCCTTTGGTTACTATCCAATAAATATGACAATTCGCCCTCGCACTGAATGTGCTTAATATTGCTCATGTCTTTTTCATCATTTAAAACACGGCCAGAGAATAGCCATAGGCCATCTTGGAATAGGCTTATTTCGCTTTTTAGCTTATTGAAAGCATTGTAATAAGGGTGATTTGGAAGAACATCAAAGCTCAGTTCACCGCTGGTATTCAACTTTAAGCTGCATTTTGGGTTTAAAACCTTAAGTTCTTCAACTCGTGTATCATGTAGTATATAACTATCGCAAATAATTTGATAACTCATAATGAACCATTCATAATTCTTATTGATACTGTGCC
>JAISYX010000041.1 GCA_031269595.1 Oscillospiraceae bacterium | reverse complement strand
TCTTGTCAACTAAAACTTGACATTTCAATATGTGAATTTCGCCTTAAATAAGCATATTATGTCGTTTAATGTTTGTCAAGTTTTAGATGACAAGCCCTAGTAGGGGCAGGTCTGTTTGTTGTTGTTCCATCACCAATCTGCCCGTTATTGTTAGTTCCCAAAGCCCAAACCGTACCATCCGATTTTAGAGCTGCTATATAACTTTGTTCTATAGCATAACCTGCTCCTCCAACAATGGCTTTAATTCCGGAAAAACCGGAAATCGGCGCAGAGGCTGAGGTTAACTTCCCGTAATTATTATATCCCCAAGACCAAACTGTACCATCAGACTTTAGTGCTAACCCCATCGTAATGGCTGTAACACCAGAAAGTCCCGGAACTTTAACTGGTGAGATAGTTCCGTTCAAATTATCATTCGGACCTCTACCTAAAAGCCAAACTGTACCATCTGATTTTAGTGCAACTGTATGATAAGCCCCCGCCGCAATGGCTGTAATATTGGAAAGGCCTGAAATTCGAACAGGAGTAGGACTTTCAAATGGGCCATATGTACTTCCGCTAAATTGCCCATTTCCTGCACTCCCCCAACACCAAACCGTGCCATCCGATTTAAGTGCAACTGCATGCTCCCTCCCTGCTGCGATAGACGCAACGTTGGTAAGCCCTAAAACTTGCACAGGGTAACTCCTCCGACTTCCTCCTATTTCCTCCTCCACTCCTGCGCCAAGCTGATGATGATTATTATCTCCCCAAGCCCAAACAGTGCCGTCAAATTTAAGTGCAAGCGTAAAAAATTTGCCCGTTGCAACCATGGGGGTTGTTGCAAGTGCCGCCGAAACAGGAATATTCATCACAGGCCAGATAATCAGAAGCATAACAACCGCTAAACCAAAGCTAATTGACTTTTTCATTGCTGATTTCATAAATATTTACCTCCAATAAATTTTTGTTTATCTCACGAGAGCAAAACATCACTTCTCAAACCTTCATCGTAAGCGAAATCTTCTTCCTCTCAACATCAACGCTCAGCACCGCAACCTTGACTATATCCCCCACCTTAACACGCTCTGAGGGGTGCTTGATGTACTGGTTGCAAATTTGGGAGATGTGCACAAGGCCATCCTGATGCACGCCTATATCCACAAAGCAGCCAAAATCTACTATATTGCGCACTGTGCCGTCAAGCTCCATGCCGGCCTTTAGGTCGGCCATATCCATGACATCCTTACGCAGCATGGGCTTGGGAAGTTCGTCACGGGGGTCACGCCCCGGGCGCAGTAGCTCCTTGATTATATCCTTAAGAGTGGGCACGCCTATGCCTATCCTCTGGCTCAGCTCCTCCTCACCAAGCTCCTCTGCACGGGTAGCTAGCTCGGAAATGCTGTTGCTCTTCACGTCCTCCAGAGTGTAGCTGCATATGGTGAGCAGCTGCTTTGCGGCCTCGTAGCTCTCAGGGTGAACAGATGTATTGTCAAGTATATTTGTGCTCTCGCTAACTCTAAGGAAGCCTGCACACTGCTCGAAGGCCTTTGGCCCCAGCTTGGGCACCTTGAGCAACTCCTTGCGGGTTTTAAACGCTCCCTTGCCCTCTCGGTACTCCACAATGGCCTTGGAGATTGATGTGCTAACTCCAGCCACATAGCTTAAAAGCGAGGGTGAGGCTGTGTTTAAATCTACACCAACTGTGTTAACGCAATCCTCAACCACGTCCCCCAGAGCCTCATCAAGCTGCTTTTTTGGCATGTCGTGCTGATATTGCCCCACGCCTATGGCCTTGGGGTCTATTTTGACCAGCTCTGCAAGGGGGTCTTGCAGGCGGCGAACTATAGAAACCGCACTGCGCAGCGAGACATCATAATCGGGGAACTCCTGCGCCGCCAGCTTTGATGCGGAGTAGACAGACGCTCCTGCCTCACTAACTACCATATATGCTATATTAACATTGTTATTCTTAATAAGGTCGGCAACAAAAACCTCTGTCTCCTTGGAGGCTGTGCCGTTGCCTATTGCTGCAACCTCTACACCGTAGGTTTTGATAAGGCGTAAAACTATCCTCTCTGCCTCCTCAAGCTTGTTGTGGGGAGGTGCGGGGTATATCACTCCTGTTTGCAGAGCCGCTCCTGTAGGGTCAACCACGGCGAATTTACAGCCTGTCCTGTAGGCGGGGTCAAGCCCCAAGGCAGTTTTGCCCTTAACAGGGGGCTGCATGAGGAGCTGGCGCAAATTAAGCGAGAAAAC
Organism: Oscillospiraceae bacterium; assembly: GCA_031269595.1. GTDB lineage: Bacteria > Bacillota > Clostridia > Oscillospirales > Acutalibacteraceae > JAISYX01. The sequence continues at coordinate 12,827 of JAISYX010000041.1, read as the reverse complement.
CTTGATTGAATCGGTGCAGGCACGCTCTGTTAAGGTGCTGCGCAGCTCACGCTCAAGGGAGGGGAAGATTAGCCTCTCATAGGCATCATGAGCGGCCTCCTCAACGGCATATGTACAGGGAGAGCCTGTGCTCACGCACTCCTGATATATGATTTGCATGGCCTTGGCCGTTTCAAAATCTATGCTAACCTTTAGGAAGTCCTCACGCTCTCCCCTATCAATGGCTAAGATTCTGTGCCCTGCAATCTTCTTAACAGGCTCAGAGAAATCATAGTAATTGGCATAGACAGAGTCTTTATCGGCGTCGGCTGCCTTAGATGTTATCACTGCAAAATTATTTGAAACTATGCGCAAACGCTTGCGTATGCTGGCGTTGTCTGAAATCATCTCGGCTATTATGTCCAGCGCACCCTTGAGTGCGTCCTCAGGTGTTTCAACTCCCTTTTCGGCGTCTACAAAGGCTGCGGCCATATCTATGGGATAGGCTGAGCCTCTCTCCTGTGCAAAAATAGCCAAAGCCAGAGGCTCAAGCCCCTTCTCCTTTGCAACAGAGGCACGTGTGCGGCGTTTTTGCTTGTAGGGTCTGTAGATGTCCTCAACCTCCGCAAGGGTTTTGGCGGCTGTAAGAGCAGAGGAAATCTCCTCTGTGAGCTTATCCTGTGCAAGTATAGCGTTGTAAACCTCGCCCTTGCGCTTTTCAAGATTTTGCAGATATTCGTAACGCTCGCTTATTTCACGGAGAATCTGGTCGTCCAGAGTGCCGTGCTGCTCCTTGCGGTAGCGGGCAATAAAGGGGATAGTGTTGCCCTCGTCAATGAGCTTGAGCACATTTTCGGCATACACTGCCTTAATGTGGAACTCCTCAGACACCACCTGAGGGTAGGATATTGTTGACTGAAACGGGATTGATACTTCGTTCATAATTAGTGACCATTCCTTTTGTTTTTTGTGTGGTAATTTATTTTGTTTAGTGATTTACTTTTCATGCCAAACGGCCAAAACCTTGCCGTCTGATTTTTGAATTAAAATTTTTGCTGCGCCTCCCTTAGAGCCTTTGGGCGGCCAATTTCCGCTAACCAGCCAAACTTGACTCTCCTCGTCAAACGCAACCAAAAAGGGCTTTTCTTCTTTTACGGACTTTCCGTATATCTCAACAAAAACTTTTTCGGCTTTTTGTCTGGCATCTTTGGCGGTATCTGTAGCTCCCAAAACACGCTCGGATTCAAAGCCCTCCATGAAGTGGCTATAATCTGAAAGAGTAAAGGTGCCCACATGTGCAGCCTCTATAAATCGAGGGATGAATATAACTCCAGAAATGGCAAGTATTAGTGCCAAAATTATTGAGGCAATAATTATAATTGTTTTTTTCATTCAAACACCATGTGTTAGAGAGCCCGCACACCAACATTTTTATTAAAAAGTGTCTGTTGCGCCTGCGCCCGACCTTTCTTATTTTTTTAAATTGTCCCCTTCTACGGTTTATTTTACCACAGATTTGTTTGTTTTTCAAGTGTTGGGGGTTTTGCCTTCAATCAACGCCAGCTTTTTCTCCCGTGTTAGCTTTTTAATGGCAAACTCCCGCCTCTGTGCCTCCTGCTTGGTTTCAAACTCTTCAAAGTAGGCCAGTTCTACAGGTAAGCGGGCTCTGGTGTATTTGCTGCCCTTGCCGCTGTTGTGGGCGGCAAGCCGCCTTTCAAGATTATCTGTCCAGCCGCCGTACAGGGTGCTGTCTGCACATTTTAGAATGTAAGCGTAACACATAAAACACCTCGTTTAGAGATAGTTAATTTTAGGGTTATATTATTACATAAAAGCACGTAGTGCTAACCTTTAAACGTAACAATGTCCTCTCAGGCATCGGCAATTTATTGCCGCTAATGCCGTGAGGTTATTATAGCATATTTCCAGATAAAAGTCAAATTTTGCGTGATTTTAAGCGGTTTTTTATGGGCGAAAAATGGCTAAGGTATGGGCTTTTGGGCTGGTGGGATATGTTAACAGGAAGTTTACATGTGGGGGGGTAAGTTGAAAATTAAAAATTGAAAGTTGAAAGTTGTGGTGATTTGCTGCGCAAATTAATTAAGTAGCAGAGCAACTCGTCGGTGCTTGGCTCCCTCTTGGAGGGAGCTGTCACCACATGGTAACTGAGGGAGGATACGCAGGGAGGAGATGTGGGTGCTCCGGCCTTGCAAAGAGTGGCGTGTAAGGCCACTCAAAGCTTAGTTTAACGGCTGATTTTGAGGCCTTCGCTGCCCTCCCTCCGAGAGGGAGGCAAGGCTGCGATGAAAATTTAAGCTACTTTAATCAAAATTTGCGCAGCAAATCCACATTAATTTTCAATTTTTCATTTTCAATTTTCTAGTCATAAAAACACATTTGACTATCCAGCCCAATCTATTGTATAATTATATCTTGGGAAAAACTCCCGAAATTTTAACATAAAAGGATGCGTGATGAAATTGGTTAAAGCGATTGTTGGTGCTAACTGGGGCGATGAGGGTAAGGGTAAGATTACCGATGTATTTGCAGCGGAATCAGATTTTGTTATCAGGTTTCAGGGGGGCAGCAATGCAGGACATACCATCATTAACAGCTACGGTAAATTTGCATTGCATCAAATTCCATCCGGCGTCTTTCACGGACATATCACAAACATAATAGGCAACGGCGTTGCCCTTAATGCGGATAACCTTGAAAAGGAGGTTAACGAGCTGGTTGAGCGCAAGGTTCCACGCCCAAAGCTCTATGTCTCAGAGCGTACTCAGCTTGTTATGCCCTATCACATTTTGTTTGACAAGTATGAGGAGGAAAGGCTGGCCGGCAAATCCTTCGGCTCTACTAAATCGGGCATAGCTCCGTTTTATTCCGATAAATACGCCAAAATTGGCTTTCAGGTGAGCGAGCTCTACGACGAGAGCTACCTCAAGGAAAAGCTAAAAACTGTGCTTGAGCTTAAAAACGTGATACTTGAGCATCTTTATCACAAGCCCACACTCAGCTTTGACGAGGTATGGGAGCAGCTTTTAAAGTGGCGTGATATACTTGAGCCATACAGGACAAACGTGTTTAGTCTGCTTAGCAACGCTGTCAAGGAGGATAAGAATATCCTGCTGGAGGGTCAGCTGGGCTCACTTAAGGATACAGATTTCGGCATTTATCCCATGGTTACATCCTCCTCTACCCTTGCGGGCTTCGGCGCAGTGGGTGCGGGGATTCCGCCCTGGGCTATCAAGGAGATTGTGGCTGTTACCAAGGCATATTCCAGTGCCGTGGGAGCGGGCGAGTTTGTAAGCGAAATCTTTGGCGAAACAGGCGACGAGCTGCGCCGCAGAGGCGGCGACGGCGGCGAATACGGTGCTACCACAGGCAGACCCCGCCGCATGGGCTGGTTTGACTGTGTCGCAACCCGTTACGGCTGCATTGCTCAGGGCGCAACTAACGTGGCTATCACCTGCCTTGATGTGCTTAGCTATCTTGACGAGATACCTGTGTGTGTGGCCTATGAGCTGGACGGCAAGGAGAGCAGGGACTTCCCTGTAACCTGCGAGCTGGGCAAGGCTAAGCCTGTGCTGCAAAAGCTAAAGGGCTGGGGCACGGATATTAGGGGCATTAAAAGCTATGAGGATTTACCCGCCAACGCCCGTGCCTATGTTGAATTTATTGAGGAGCAGATAGGCTATAGGATTGGCATTGTTTCTAATGGACCTGGGAGAGATGATATTATTTATAGGAGATGATATAAATGGTTGCGATTGGTATTGTTTGTGCAGTTCTTTCTTTTATATTTGTTGTGATAGCTTTTATTTTTGGGCTATATTCGATCCATAATAATGAGGGGACAAAAGCGATTGTCGGAGGTGTTTGTTGCTTAATTGCAATAGTTATGATATGAATATTATATTTTATAACAAAATCTATTTTATTCGAAATATTATAATGATTGTTGCAGCAACACTTGTTGTTTTACTTGCAGCGGTTTCGTGCACGCATAAGACATACGACAAGCACAAATATGACCCCGCTACTCCCCTGCTTACAAAACAGGAGTTTATTCAGTACTTTGAAAATAATGATACTAAATTAAAGCTAAGTGACTTTGATGGAATAGATATTGATCAATTTATAAAATCAATGCAAATTACAAGTGAAAGTATTACCTCTTTGAGCCAAAGGCGCATTGACTATTACCTCTCTGATAAAGATAGATTCGACAAGGACGCTCAAATTTACGTGCGAGAAGTTCGTAGAGTTGAAAGTACAGAAGAGGACTACACAAAATTTATTGATGCATATTTGAAGAAAGTTGAAGCTGAATATAAGTGTGAATACATCGGTGAATATGGCAAATATCTGAATCGTTATCGTGTTACAACTAGGAACAATGCATTCTCCTTATATATTGGTGCTACAAAAGATTTTGATAAATTTACAACTGTTAAAGAAAGTGACATTCAATATTGTAAAATACAGATTCCAGCCGGAGAACTCCAAATGAGAGTGAACTTTTCATACAATGCTGACAGCAAATTCTTTTTAGCTATAGGCTCATCTGACTTTGACAACGAGGATGTTATATACAAGCTTAGTCTATTATTTATACAGACAAAGTGATGTGTATAGCGGGCGTGTTTAATTTTATTAGAAAATAGGAGGTAGCATCATGCAGGTAAAGATAAAATCCTCACCATTTATGAGAATTGTTATGACTGTTGCAATTTATGCATTGGCTTGGCGTTTTTTGAGTAACGAGAATATTACTGACTTTATTATTGCACTTTCAAAGGATTTGCAACAGTCTTTCTCTTTTTCGGAAGATGTCAGATTGGTTCTCTTAAGTTTTATGACTTTGTTTATTTATGCTGTTACTCTAATTGTCGGTGCACTCATCGTTTTAAAACTCCCCTATAAGTTTGTATCCGTTGATGAAAACGGCCTGCATATATACCGTGGCAAAAGATTAGTAAAAAGCTATGGCTTTGATAATTGCGACGTGGGTTATACCATTGCTCAAAATGCGGCATTGGGTAACGAATTTGAATTTGGTGCTTTATCTATGATGTTCTCTATTCAAGTAAGAACAAGCAATAACCATGTTAATGTTATCAATCTCTCAAATTTTAAAAATAGCGATGCAATCAATCTAATCAGCACTTTAATTGCACAGAACAATATTGCTTACGCCAAAAAGTTTGCCTCAATTGCAGAGATGAAGTCGCTTATGCATTTCCCTTTTAATTACATCACATATACACAACCCAACAATGCTGTCATTACGCAAACCGTCCCGCCAATACCTCCCGTATTTCAAGCATTTTTATTCATACCGATAAAATAGCAATAGACGGAACGGAGTATTTGCACGAAAATATCAGCAGTATCTATGTGAGCTCTCCTGCTTACGGGCTTAATCAACGCAAGCCTTTTTATAGGTTAATGGAGATGCATTTAGTAACAGGTGAGATTTACACATTCATTTTAGATGTTTGCCAATATAGTCGAAAGGGAATATTTGATGTTGACTGTCTATCATACAGCTTCCCCAATTATTACGGTTTCTTTCAAACGCTCCAGCATTCATTAATGGACAGAGCGGGCGTGTTTAATTTTATTAGAAAATAGGAGATTTGCCATGTATAAGCTCAAAACAACACTTGCGTACAAGCTGGTGCTTTCTTTGAATATAGCTTTAATCCCATTTTTTATAAGCTTTGTGTCTTTACTTTTTATGCGGTCGCCTATAGGCTTATTTGATTGGTTTTATGGCGTTGACAGGTACTATCTTCAGGGTATACCTGTAAGCCCTGTAACCGTTGGTATAGCTTTTCTTGCTTTATTTGCGCTGGTATTTATAATTGTCCTTCTATTGCCGTTTAAGAGCTTAATTGTTGATGAAGCCGGCCTTAAGCTTTATAGCGGAAGCAAGCTTGTAAACGCTTATGATTTTGAAAAATTTCAGATTTATTATAAGTTTTACCGCCCTATATTCAGAAGTCAAAACAGAGGTTTTAAATACCGTTTCTTTAGAGTAATTGTTAAGTCCGATAGTGAAATAGTTTATCAAATAAATTTAAGAAAATACTCTGCCAAGGCAATAGACAAATTTATGGGCACATTGATTTTGCAAAAGAATGCACATTACGCAGGTTCTTTTAAATCTAATCATGAGCTTAAAGAAGCTATGCCGCTGCCATTTATCTACAATCTCGGGCACATAGATACTAACAGGCATAATTACATTAAAGCTATGATTTTAATACCGCTTTTGTTTGTTTTTGTGGGTCTCTGTATGGCCATTGGCCTGATTATCTCTGCCGTATTTGGGTATCCATACTATAAAGAGCTTATTATGTTTGCAATCTACTTCACACTTCTTGGAACATTGATAACTATTGTGTTTTTAAAAATGTATGAATCTTATAAACCTCTTAAAGGCACCCCCTCTGCTTTTAGAATTATTGCAGACAGGGATGCTATTACAATCAATAATATCACCCTAAAATATTCTGAAATTGAAAGGCTCTATCTCACCTCACCGGCTTATGGTCAGGATAAACCCGATTCAATTTGGAGTGCCCGCACAATTGCCGTTAAAACTATACTGGGAGAAACACACATATTTATTGTGGATTATATCTGCCACACGCTGACAAGCTTTAATTTCAAAGGAATGAATTACGATGAATCCCTGACCAGCTCCTTCCCTGAATATGAAAGCTTTTGCCAAAACCTTCAATTGCTATTAATAGACAAGCCAGGCGTTTTCAATTTTAGCTATGGAAAACCAAATCATATCTAATCACAAGAATACAAATATCAAACATTACGAAAGCAGGTAAGTGCCCATGCAAAAAGTTTTAGTTTTAGATTTCGGCGGCCAATACAACCAGCTTATCGCCCGCCGTGTGCGTGATAACAAGGTTTACAGCGAGGTCAAGCCCTACACCACCCCCCTTGAAGCTATCAAGGCAGAGGGCTACATAGGCATTATTTTAACAGGCGGTCCAAACAGCGTTTATGATGAAAAATCCCCAAAATATGCGGCCTCTCTGTTTGAGCTGGGCATACCTGTTCTTGGCATATGCTACGGTGCTCAGCTTATGGCCTACACTCTGGGCGGCAGGGTCTCCCCCGCCGATATGCGGGAATACGGCAAAACGGAGGTTAGCGTTGCTGCTGAATCCAAGCTTTTCAAGGGTGTGGATTCCTCAACTATAGCTTGGATGAGCCACACAGACTACATATCACAAGTTCCCGAGGGCTTCACCGTTACCGCAAGCACTCTCTCCTGCCCCTGCGCCGCCATGGAAAACGCCGAAAAACGGCTGTACAGCGTGCAATTCCACCCTGAGGTTCAGCACAGCGTACAGGGCGATTTAATGCTGCACAACTTCCTCTATGAGGTATGCGGTGCAAAGGGTGAGTGGGAGATGTCCACCTTTGTGCGGGACAGTATAGACAAGCTCCGTTCGCAAATCGGCGATAAAAAGGTGCTTTGCGCCCTTTCCGGCGGCGTGGATTCCTCTGTCGCAGCGGTTATGATTCACAAGGCTGTAGGCAAGCAGCTCACCTGTATCTTTGTTGACCACGGCCTTCTGCGCAAAAACGAGGGCGACGAGGTGGAGGAAATCTTTACCAATCAATTTGATATAAATCTGATTCGTTCAAACGTGCAGGAGCGGTTTTTGGAGAAGCTCGCAGGGGTTGCCGACCCTGAAACCAAGCGCAAAATCATAGGCGAGGAGTTCATTCGTGTATTTGAGGACGAGGCCAAGAAGATTGGCAAGGTAGATTATTTAGTCCAAGGCACTATCTATCCTGATATAATCGAGAGCGGCACAGGCGACGCCGCTGTTATCAAGAGCCACCACAATGTGGGCGGTCTCCCCGACCATGTGGATTTTAAGGAGATTATCGAGCCGCTGCGCCTGCTATTTAAAGATGAGGTGCGCCGTGCCGGTACAGAGCTGGGCATCCCCCACGATTTAGTGTGGAGGCAGCCCTTCCCAGGGCCTGGCTTGGCGGTGCGAATCATAGGCGACATCACCAAGGAAAAGCTGAATATTCTGCGTGACGCAGATGCAATCTTCCGTGAGGAGATAGCCAATGCGGGCATTGCACCTGATATTAGCCAATATTTTGCTGTGCTCACCAACATGAAGAGCGTGGGCGTAATGGGCGACGCCAGAACCTACGATTACACCGTTGCTTTGCGTGCTGTAACCACCATTGATTTTATGACAGCCGACTGGGCAAAGCTCCCCTATGACGTGCTGGAGCGGGTTTCTTCAAGGATTATTAATGAGGTTAAGAGCGTTAATAGGATTGTTTATGATGTTACTACTAAGCCGCCTGCTACTATTGAGTGGGAGTAATAAAACAACCCCCGAAATGCCCGTTAAATCAAGCATTCCGAGGGTTGTTTTTGTCTGTTGATAGCAGATTGATAGCAAAATCTTTTGATGTGGAATAAGTATCCGATGGATTTATGGTTTGCGCCACAGCTTCGGCGGCTCACGTTTGCCGTTGTCGTCCGTGGTGTGCGGCCAGTTTAATTTCCACTCCATATATTCGGCCTTGCTGATGAAACCGTCAGCAAGGTCTTTTTTGCGTTGCTGCCACTCGGAAAGGAAGTTATCCAATAAATGCGAGTTGAAAGTTACCGCCTTATGGGTTTGAGGGTCAAGCGGGTCAGAAATGTCCTCAACCGTATGAATATGCAAATCGCCGTAATGCTCGTCCAATTCAAACAGGGTGTACATAACATCCTCTGCCGCATAAAGCGTTGGCTCGTAGATTGCCCTGTAATTGACACCAAGTACTTCCGCTATCTTTTTCAGCGTGTCCTCTTTTGGGGTTCTTGTGCCGGATTCGTACTGTGCCACACGCACGTCGGCGGTATTGTCATCATAGCCGAGTGCAACCCCCAATTCCTTTTGGGTCAACCCTCTGAAATTGCGAATTCGTTTGATTCTATCTCCTACTGCCATAAGATTTTTCGCCCTCCCTAAACTTATTTGCTTTATATAGTATAGCCTGCTTTCCCACAAAAATCAAGATACCAAGCAAAAAAGTTTAATTATTTTTTTGAAAGGCTCTTGACAATAGCAAATTTGTTTAGTATAATCAAAATACACTAAGCAATATTGCTTAGGCAATGTTGGCGGTGGTTTCCTTTTTACATAGCTCCATTTGGAGTAGTTATGCAAAAAGGAGGATTCCCACGATGAAAACTGTTTTTATCAAGGCAGAGGAAATCGCAAGCGAATTAGGCGTTTCCAAGCCATATGCATATAAGCTTATTCAAAAAATGAACGCTGAACTCAAAGTAAAGGGATATATCACTATCTCCGGGCGGGTCAACAGGCAGTATTACGAAGAGAAGCTTTACGGAAGCTGCAAAACAAATTAAGGAGGTCAAGGAAATGTCAGCAATCAAGGACAAGAACACGGGGAAATGGAACGCCTATTTCCGCTATACAGATTGGAAAGGTGAACGTCAACAGAAACTCAAAAGAGGCTTTGCTACAAAAAGAGAAGCCCTTGAATGGGAACGCGAGTTCCTGCAAGAGAAAACAGCGGATATGGATATGTCCTTTGGGGCATTTGTTGATATTTACAGCGCAAACATGAAAGAACGACTAAAACTCAACACATGGCTTACCAAAGAGCATATCATCAAATCCAAGCTGTTGCCGGCATTTAGCGCAAGAAGAATCAGCGAAATCACGCCGAAAGATGTTATTCAATGGCAGAATGAAATGATAGCCTACCGGGATGAAAAAGGAAAGGCGTATTCCGCAACCTATCTTAAAACTCTTCACAATCAGCTTAGCTGTATTTTCAACCACGCTGTTCGGTTTTACGAATTGAAAAGCAATCCTGCCGCAAAAGCCGGAAATATGGGCAAGGAAAAATCCAAAGAAATGTTATTTTGGACAAAGGAGGAATACCAACAATTCGCTGATGCTATGATGGATAAACCGCTCTCGTACTACGCTTTTGAAATGCTTTACTGGTGCGGTATCCGTGAGGGCGAATTGTTGGCGCTTACGGCAAAGGATTTTGACTTTGCCAAAGGTGCAGTAACCGTCAGCAAATCATATCAGCGGCTAAATGGTGAAGATGTGGTTACTGAGCCGAAAACAGAAAAAAGTAACAGGGTCATTAAAATGCCGGACTTCCTCTGTGAAGAAATGCAAGATTATTTGAAATCGCTCTATGGCTATCAGCCGAATGACAGAATTTTCCCCGTGAGCAAGCATTATCTTCATCACGAAATGGATAGAGGAAGCAAGAAAACAGGTGTAAAGCGTATCAGAATTCATGACATCCGGCATTCCCATGTATCACTATTGATTGAGATGGGATTCTCGGCGGTAGCAATCGCTGACCGTGTAGGACATGAGAGTATTAATATCACTTACCGATATGCGCACCTCTTTCCGTCTAAACAAGCCGAGATGGCGAACAAGCTCAATTTTGAAAGAGGGGAGGGATTTTAGTGGAACGGACATTAGACCAACAAGGTCGCTGGCGTAGCCTAACTGTGGCGTTTCGTATGTCGCCGGAGGAAAACGCTGACCTCAATCGGCGTGTAAGTTTATCGGGGCTGACGAAACAGGATTATATCATCAAGAGATTGCAGGAGCGTGAAGTTATTGTGCAAGGGAATCCAAGAGTTTATAAAGCCTTGCGGAATCAGATGACAGAAATTTTAGAGGAGCTTTGGCGGTTGAAAAATGCCGGAGATGCAGACGATGATTTTCGTTCTCTTCTTCGGCTGGTAACAGACGCTGTGTACGGCATGAAAGATGCTGAGACAGACCACGATTAAGATACACTATTCCAGCAAGCATCGTGTTTGTGTGCCCAGTCGCCCACAAACACACCTTGCAGGGATTCCCTGCAACCCTTTTGAGAGGAGATAGACTTATGCGAACGCACACGAAAACATTTCACATTCGGTTCACCGAAACAGAATATGAGCGGCTCTGCAAATATGCTGAAAAAGCAGGATTGCCGAAAACAACCTATATCCGGCATATGATTAACGGATGCCATCCAAAGGAACAACCCTCTATGGACTATTATAAATTCATGGAGGAACTTCGCCGAGTTGGGAACAACTTAAATCAAATTGCCCATCTTGCACACAGATTTGGCAGTCTACACGCAGCTAAGCTGAATACTACGCTTGAGGAATATAACCGTTTGTATTTAGCGATTACCAATCGGATGATACCTCCCGATGATTTATATGTTCCTACAACGTTAGAGCAAGGAAAGGAAGTCGCCGAATCCGATAGTCAAATTTATAAAAATCAAAGGAGCAACGTGGATTATGAAAGCGGAATATAACATTGATAATGGATGCATTGACATCGAATACTCTAATGGTACGAGGTTGAGTATTCTCTGTAATAAAATTGAGGATACAATGGATTTAACTATAATACAACGAAGCGAATTTGATAGACTTGTTTATGACCATCCTCTTGAATTTGCGGAGCTTGTTTTGTCTGGCAAACTGGAATGCTATCTGAAGGGGCAAGCAAATGATTATTATGAACAGGAACGCAATATCGCAGACCAATTGGAAAAGCATTACCCGCCGAAAAAAGCAAAAGAAATCGCCCGTGAATTTATGAAGTATGACAGCTAAGCAAACTGGGGATATAGAAGTCTAATACGGATTTCTATATCCCTGTCCTTTGGTATGATGAAGTTGGACAGGTTTTGCGGAGTTTACGCTTGCACTACTCAAATTCCCTATTGACTTTCTCTTGCGAAACATTTATAATGAGTATATACTCATTGAGTTATAAGTCAATCGCATAGGAGATGTTATCATATGGAAAATGTACAAGGCAAACGTCAACTTCAAAAAGTAGCCACTCGTGAACATATTATCGAAACTGCCATGTTGGTATATCTGGCACAGGGCTTTTCCACTCCGACTAATATTATCGCGCAAGAAGCAGGCGTAGCACATGGTACTATCTTTGTTCATTTTCCGACAAGGGAAAACTTATTGTTTCACGCTTTGGAACGGTTTGCCGACAACATCGGGGAAAAGTTGCACGGGCTTTCCGTTTCTAATAGTGACATGGAAGTTCTTATTCGGGCGCACATTGAGATTGTTGGTGAAAATGAGGCGTTCTATAAAAACCTAATCCGTGAAATATCCAGTTTGCCCTTAGACACAAGAAGCCTGCTTGTTTTCTTAAATTCTATCGCTTCACATCATTTTTCCATAGCTTTACAGCGCGGCATTGAGGATGGGAAACTTAAAAAGCTGTCCGTTCATATGGCTTATAATACTTGGTTGGGCTTGATTCATTACTATTTGCAGAACAGCGAATTTTTCTCGCCCAATGGAGAATCTGTGATAGAACGATATAAAGACGAATTAGTAAACAGTTATATAGACCTTCTCAAAAAATAGAATCGGAGGAATTGGTTATGAAAAAATGTATTGCTTGTGGTATGCCTATGAACACTCCATCTGAGTTTGCAATGGGAGATATCAACAAAGACTATTGCGTACATTGTGCGCGGCAAGACGGTTCTATGCAATCGTTTGAAGAAAAGCGTTTAGGGCTAACGGACTTTATTGTTCGTACACAGGGTTTTGACCGAACAGCCGCACTTGAAGTTGCGGAAACTATGATGAAAAAACTTCCTGCGTGGGCAGATTGCTTCTCGTAAGGAGCTTTCCAATAAAAAGTCAAGCTAAAAATATTGGAAAAGAGTAAGGAGCGAAGTTATACGTTTCAAGACGCGACAAAAGCGCCCTTGGCGAATGTCAAGCGCGTGAGAAAGCACGG
>JAISYX010000018.1 GCA_031269595.1 Oscillospiraceae bacterium | reverse complement strand
AACGAATACAGCTATGGTGTACGCACCTCCGCTCAGGGGGAGGGCGTTGTCTTTTCAGAGGTTTACACCGTTCCCGTGGGTGAGGAGAAGATTTACGACAGCCAAATTATCACTCTGCCTAAGGATGGCGGCATACAGGCTCTGGACGATGAGAACCGTGTCTCCCTCCTCCTTCAAAAGGAGAGTGAGCACATACAGTCTGATGAGCTGGTGTTCACCTTTGCAGGAGACTGCACTCTGGGTGCGCTCAATTACACCCCCGTGACAAAGGGCTTTCATGCCTATATAAACGCCGCCGAGAGCCCAACCTATCCCTTTGATAAGGTCAAGGCACTGTTTAATGCGGACAAGCTCACCTTTATCAACCTTGAGGGCACGCTTACCAAGGAGCGAGCCAATAACGAGAAGGAATACCGCTTTGCCGGAGAGCCTGAATGGGCTAAAACTATGATTAAGGCCAGCGGGATAGAGCTTTGCGATTTAGCCAACAACCACAGCTATGATTACCTAAAAAAGGGCTACGAGGACACCGTAGCCGCCGTTACAGATGCAGGTATGCACGCCCTTGATGAAAAGCTGCCCTATATCTCTAAAATTAACGGTGTAGAGGTTGTCATTCTGGCGGGCAACTATGTACACGATGCGGCAAAGCCCCAGCACGCAGGCTTAGAGCTAACCAATTGGATGGAGGAGCAGGTTAAAAGGTACAAAAAGCCGGATAATATAGTAATTGTTGCAATGCATTGGGGCGTGGAGCTGCAAACAGACCCTATCCCCGAGCAAAAGAGCCGTGCCCACACCTTTATTGATGCAGGCGCAGATTTTGTGGTAGGCTCGCACCCTCATGTCATACAGGGTATAGAGAACTATAAGGGCAAGTATATAGTATACTCCCTTGGGAACTTTGCCTTTGGAGGCAATCCCAGCGTTAAATCAAACGTGCTCACAACCATGATGGTGCGCCCCCGCTTTGCTCTAAGGGATGGCAAAACCGTGGTCACAGGCATGAATGTAGTGCCCTGCTACACTACCTCTGATAAAAAGATAACAGTAAACAACTATCAGCCCAAACCCATTTACGGAGAACAGGCACAAAAGGCTGTAGATAAGATATTAAAGCTCTCAAAAAAGCTAAGCAACGGAGTTAAAAGCCTGGAATGCTACTCGACGGAGATAAATTAAATTGACAATTGAAAGTTGAAAGTTGAAAATTAAGGTGAATTTGCTTACGCAAATTTAAATTAAAGAGATTTTAAACTGAAAATATGAAGCTCCGACAGGCTATTCTGTCGGAGCTTCTGCTTTTAATATGTTCATCCAATCCCGTCTGCCATAAAGAAAACGCTCTATTGTTACAGTTTTTGCTTCCTCTCTCACCACGTAAAAAATGAGATAATTGCGCACAGGCAAAAGGCGCAAGCCCTGTCCTGCAAGAGCTTCATCACGAACCAAGGCATTCCGGCTAGGCATTTCTTCAAGAGAAAACGCCGCTTCTCTTGAGAGTAAAACTAAATTTTTTGCAGCATCTTTATTTTTAAGCTCTTCGGTTATATATTTGGTTACAGCTTCTAAATCATGCTTAGCAGGGCCGGTAAACTGTATTTTGTACTTCATCAGGCAAGACCCTTTAAGATGCTGTCAAACACTTCACTTGCAGGATAAACATCTCCCTTTTTTTCCGCCTCCAAGCCTTCATTTAACAAACTATAGAGCTCAAATTTTCCGCATAGCTTTTCGTATGCTTCAATACTAAGCACAGCAAGGTCGCCCCTACCGTTTTTTGTGATAAACACAGGCTCTGAATATTCATGGCAGAAGGATGAAATCTCGTTGTAGCTGTTGCGCAAATCCGCACTCGGTCTGATAGTAGGCATACTGCACCTCCGAATTAATTATACTCAAATTATATCAAAATATTTGTATGCGGTCAAGAGGCAGAACCCTTTAATTTAAATTTGCGCAGCAAATTCACCACAATTTTCAATTTTCAATTTTTAACTTTCAATTACTTAATTGATGCAGAATGCATTAATTAAGCAAACCTGTCAACCCTAACCATTAAGAGGTGATTTTATGGTTAGGGGCTTTTTTAATATGATATTTATGTCCGCAATAGCCTTTATTGCGGCACTGCTGCTTTATCCGCTTACACATGAGCTGGGCCACGCTCTGGCGGCACTCCTTTTGGGGGGCAAGCCCTGCGCAATCGAGCTGCTCCCGCTGCCCAGCATAGTCTGCGAGGCCTCCGGTGTAAGCAACACAGGCCTGATTATCGTGGGGCTCTCCGGCCTTATTTTTCCCGCTTTAATTGCAATCCCGCTTAGAAGATGCGGCTTTTTCCTATGGTATACATCCTTTATAATGCGGGGGATAGTTATGCTGTCTATGGCTGTTTCTGCTGTAACGGCCTTTCTCTATTGTGCAGATATGCCCCTTCCGGAGGACGACATAACGGGCGTTCTGGAGCTATGGCAGGGCGGGGAGCTATGGCTTATCCCCTCGTTTTTAATAGTAATGGCTCTGCTTTTAATACAGCTTGCAGGCGAGAAGCCCCTGCACAAAATTATTCAGTCTCTTTCAATGCATAACACGGGCATTTCTACACAAAATAAGCAGGCAAATCAAATATAAAAGGAGCGTGTTTTTTGTGAAGATAAACGAGATAATGAGCCACAGCGTGGTAAGCGTTAAGCCAGAGGATTCCGTCAGCACAGCCGCACAGCTTATGAAGGAGCACGATATAGGTGCTATTCCAGTGGTGCAGGGCGAGCAAATCAAGGGCATTATAACCGACAGGGACATAGTTCTGCGCTGCATAGCCGAACAGCAGGATGCCTCAGGCCTACAGGCGCAAAAGGTGATGTCGCCCCACGTAACAACAGTTAAGCCCGATGATTCCGTGGATTTTGCGCTAACCAGAATGAGCGAATTTCAGGTTCAAAGGCTGCCTGTTGTAGATGGCGGAAGGCTTGCGGGTATGCTAAGCCTTTCAGATATAGCCAGGCAGAATGTGTATGAGGAAATCTCCGAGGCCGTGGCAGAAATTAAGATGCAGAGTTAGATATTAGATGTTAGGTATTAGAGGTTAGAAGCTGTTTTGTGGCAGTTTCTAGCCTCTTTTTTGTTGAATTTCTTTGTGTTAGCAACTCTCACCATAGGGGACGGGCAGGGAAGAGTGAAAAGTGAAGAGTTGCGGTGGATTTGCTACGCAAATTTTGATTAAAAAGTTGTTTAAGCTTATTTTATAGCGGGAGCTCCGATTGGGCAATTTCTAGCCTCTAGTAGGCGTAGCAAATCACCTTAATTTTCAACTTTCAACTTTCAATTGTCAACTTAAAATTACCTATATGTAAACTTTTTACGAACATATCACCTCACCCGCAAAGCCCATGACTAAGCCATTTTTAGCCCGTAAAAACCTGCCCGAAATCACACAAAATTTGACTTTCACATGGGAATATGCTATAATATAATTCTAAATTAAGGCTCCCTAAAAACCGTAGGGGCAGACCTATGTGTCTGCCCAGATCAACGTAAAAATGCCCGTCTTTAGGGCAGACACGTAGGTCTGCCCCTACAGCTTTTTTAAATTACCCCAATCAGCTTTGGTCAAAGTTAACATTTTATTTGTCTGTATTTGTGCAAATCTTACAAACAATAAATATTCATACTAAACCTTTGAAATTTTTCTTGAAATTTGTGCTTTTTTGGTATAGAATAAAGCTAGGTTAATTTGGCTATAGGCCTAATATCTAGTTTTTAGCTTCTAAAAGCATAAGCTTTTTAGCTTGAAAATAATAAGAAAGGCAGAGACGCAGGCTAAACATACTGTTTGGCGTGTCGTTCTCTAACACATGGTGTTTTTATATGGTTTCAGCAGGTGATTTTAGAAATGGCGTAACATTTGAAATGGACGGTAATGTTTTTTCTATTATCGAATTTCAGCATGTTAAGCCCGGCAAGGGTGCCGCCTTTGTGCGCACAAAAATTCGCAACGTAATTTCAGGCAGTGTGGTTGAAAGAACCTTTAACCCCAACGATAAATACCCTTCTGCCTTTGTTGAGCGCAGAGATATGCAGTATCTCTATGCAGACGGCGATTTGCACTACTTTATGGATTTAGAATCCTACGAGCAAATCCCCATTAACGCCACCACCTTAAGCGATAGCTTTAGATTTGTTAAAGAGAACATGGAGTGCAAGGTTCTCTCTTATAAGGGCAGTGTATTCGGCGTTGAGCCGCCTAACTTTGTAGAGCTGCAAATAACCGAGACAGACCCGGGCTTTAAGGGCGATACAGCAACAAACGCAACCAAGCCCGCAACCCTTGAAACAGGCGCAGAAATCAGAGTTCCCCTGTTTATTGAAGAGGGCGACGTTATACGCATAGATACCCGCACAGGCGAATATATGGAAAGAGCGTAACATAAATTTTACATAAAGATGCTGAGTGCCGGCCCTTAAACGGCCGGTGTCTAATTGAGGTAAAATGGGTACAGTTAGCTTGAAAATAACTAAGAAAGGTAGAGCGCAGGCGCAACCGATGATTTTTAATCTATCTATTGGTGTGCTGGTCTCTAACACATGGTGTTTGCTTTGAAGACACTTGAAAAAATGGCGTATCTCAAGGGCTTAATGGAGGGTCTGGACTTAAACGGGGACAAAAAAAGCACCAAGGTTTTAACCAATATGGTTGGTGTTTTAGAATCTCTCACGGTTAACGTGGCAGACCTTGAAGAGAGCTACATAGAGCTGCAGCAGCAGGTCGATGAAATTGATGAGGATTTAGGTGAGCTTGAAGAGGAGATTTATGGTGACGGCTGCGATTGCGGAACCGGCCACCACAGCCCGCAGGAGCACGACGAAGACGATGTCTATTACGAGGTTGTGTGCCCCAGCTGTGACGAGACTATCTGCCTTGATGACGAGCTGCTTGAAAAAGGCGAGATTGAATGCCCCAATTGCGGTGAAAATTTGGAATTCGACCTTGATTAATAAAGCACTAAAGCCCATCTCCGCCTTTAAGGGCACCGATTATGTAACAATGCTCGGTGTCTAGTTGGAGTGGGCATTTTTTCTATATGAGCTTCTCTAAAAACCGTAGGGGCAGACCTATGTGTCTGCCAAAAGGCGGGAATTTGCGGTAATCAGGGCAGACACATAGGTCTGCCCCTACTAGGGCTTGTCATCTAAAACTTGACAAACATTAAACGACATAATATGCTTATTTAAGGCGAAATTCACATATTGAAATGTCAAGTTTTAGTTG
>JAISYX010000063.1 GCA_031269595.1 Oscillospiraceae bacterium | reverse complement strand
ACTGTACAAAAGCCCTATATCCGCAAAGCTCTACGCACAGGCCAATCAAAACGCCATAGAGAGCTACGCCAAAATAATAGAGGAGGAGAACATAGACTGCGGCTTTTTGCGCCTACCCTCCTATTTATACGCCCTTGACGAGGTGGAGCTTGAGGAGCTCAAAACAGAGGAGCTAACCCTGCGCAAAAGCGCAATCCAGGCCGAGCTGGTGTCTGCATCACAGCTGCCCTTTAGCACAGCCGGTGCGCTGAGGTTTAAAAATCAGGCGAGCTTTCACCCCTATAAATTCCTAAGTCACCTTGCCCAAGGGCTTGAGATATACGAAAACAGCCCTGCAACAGGCATAAACGGGCACGATATTTTCACACCTCAAGGGCAGGTACGAGCAGAAAAGATATTAATCTGCACACAGTTCCCTATCCTCAACCTGCAAAGCAGCTTGAAATTCAGTCTGCGCCCAAACTCCTATTACGCAATGGGGCTTAAAAATATCACTAAAATTGAAGGCATTTACACGGGGATAGGCCGCAGCTCCTACAGTCTTACCCCCTTTGATGATATGACGATAATCAGCAAGCAGGTGAGCGGCGCAAGCGTTTTTAAAGAGGATACCGCTAAGCACATGCGGCTTGACTCCTTGGATTTTTGGCCGCAGAGCGAGCTTGCGGGCTTTTGGTATGCACAGGATTTTCACACCACAGACGGTTTGCCCTGCGTTGGCTCAATAAGCCGAAGATGGCCCCACGTATACGCCGCAATGGGCTATTGCCGCTGGGGCATGACCACGGCAATGATAGCCGCCGAGCTTATGTGTGCCCTTGTAAACGGGCAGGAGCACAGCCTCAAGGCCCTTTTAAGGCCGGAGAGAACGCCTCGTTTGCTTGGCTTCTCCTCGAATATACTATCATTTATGGGCAATTATTTTAACATGAGACCCTGCGAAAAACGCTGTTCACACATGGGCTGTCCCCTAAAATGGAACGCTCTGGAGCGCACCTGGCATTGCCCCTGCCACGGCTCACGCTTTAGCGAGAGCGGAGATGCCTTGAATGCACCGGCGGTTTTTCAAATTGAAAATTGAAAGTTGAAAATTATTTTTTAATGCGTAATTATTGATAATTACAATTCAAGCCCACTTGTAAAAATGCGTGAAGTTTAGGCCATAATCATGCGCAGCAAATAACCACAATTATACATTGTGCATTATGCATTAAACCTTCCCCAGCTCCTCCGCCCTTTTGGTGCAGGCTTGCATGGCTTTTATTACGCTCTCTTCAAAGCCGCCTTGATACAAGACCTCCAGTGCTTGCAGCGTTGTGCCTCCCGGGGAGGAGACCTTTCTAATCAGCTCCTCTGCTGTGTCGCCGGATTCCAGCAGCATTTTTGCACTGCCCCTGAGCGTCTGTGCAAATAGGCTGAGCGCAGTTTGGGCGTCTATGCCCTGTTGCTCTGCACCTTGTATTATAGCCTTTGCCAATAGGTATACATAGGCAGGGCTGCTCCCGTTAACAGAGATTACGGCGTTCATTTTATCCTCATCCAGCACGCTTACTATGCCTGAGGATTCAAAAATCTGCTTGACAGCGGCAAAATCAGCCTCTGTTACAGGTGCTTTATATGAGAGTGCGCTTGCTCCCTCCCCCAGCAGGAAGGGGGTGTTAGGCATAACTCTTACCACCCTTGCGGCAATCCCCAAGCCCTTTTGCACATACTCTGTGGGAATCCCCGCCGCAATGGAGACAAACACCTGCTCTGTGTCTGCGGCAGGAGCTATCTCCGCAAGCACAGCCCCATACACCTGAGGCTTGACTGAGAGAAAGACTATATCGCAAGACTTGGTAAGCTCTGCCCCTGAGGGGGATACATTAAGGCCGCTCTTGCTAAGCTCGGCGCACTTTTGCGCATCTACATCATAGATATAAAGGCTTTGAGGGGGAGCTATCTCCCGTGAAATAATACCGTTTATAATGGCATTAGCCATGTTACCGGTGCCGATAAATCCTATTTTTTTAGACATAACATATACTCCCTTGTTTTATGGTGGATTTGCTGCGCAAATTTAATTAAAATTCTCGTAGGGGCAGACCTATGTGTCTGCCCAGATCATCGTAAAATACCCGTTTCTGGGCAGGCACGCAGGTCTGCCCCTACAAGACTAACAATGCTAATGGCGGTGCTTAATTATGCACTATGCATTGATCAACTGCGGCGTGACCTCGCACACGTACCATTTAAGCCCGCTGCGCACCATGGTTATGCTTATGGATTCGCTGCTGCTGCTTAAGCTGCCCGCTGTGTTCACTTCAAAATTATATCGTATCACCTTGTTAAAGCTGCTTGCCTTGTAGATGTTGGCCTCTGTAAGCTCAAAGCCCTGAGCTCCCATGTTCTCTTTGCCGTAAGAGAGCTCCGCCTCAAACTTGGCGTTCTCGCTCTTTGCAAAGATAGTGCGGCTGGTCTCTGTGACCTTTACCTTGTAATCCTTGCCGTATCTTGCGGCAAACATCTGCTTTGCAAGGGCTGTGGAGTTAGCGTAGTTCTCCTTGACCTTGGCAAGATATTCAGACTTACTAACACCCTGTGCGCTGTAGTCCTCAGTCTCATATTTAGCCGCATACACTGCGTCTAAATCCAGTATGGAATACTTGGCAAAGGTGCTGTAGTAGTTATCTTGAGCCCCTGCGGCATACCTTTTGGCTATGGCTAAAGGATTGTTTGCATAAACAGCAAAATAGCCAACACTTACAAGTGCGGCCAAAACAAGCACTCCGGCTATAATAAGAATAAGCTTTTTTGTTTTTAATGCAGGCTTTGCGGCTGTCTCATTCTCTTGCATGGCTAATCTCCTAAGCTTTTGATTTATTACAAGTATAGCTTTTTAAATGGCAAATTGCAAGTTGCAAACGGCAAATTAATTTATTTGGTTATATTGCTAAGTTTGGAGTGAATTATCCGCTCATAAACTCAGCAATATAACCACGAATTACGAATTGCGCATTACGAATTACGAATTGAATTGCGCCCCTCTTGACAAATCAACCTAAAAATGGGATAATTAAGCAAGATTTTAAAAATTAAGGAGAAGCTTCATGTCAAATCCAGTTAAAATTCTAGTGGACAGCACCTGTGATATAGGTGAGGAACTAATTAAAAAGTATAATTTAGCAGTATTGCCTCTGCCTATCTTTCTTGGTGAAGAGCAATTTGATGACGGTGTTAACATAACAACCGACGATTTATTCAAGTTTGTTGAAAAAACAGGCAAGCTCCCACGCACAGTTGCACCTAACGCTGTTGCTTATTCCGATTTTTGGCAAAAATGGCTTGATGAGGGCTATGATATTGTGCATTTTAACATAGGTGCAGGCTTTTCTGTTACACATAATGCCGCTGTTATTGCGGCCGAGGAATACCCTGACAGAGTGTTCCCTGTGGACAGTAAGAACCTCTCATCCGGCATTGGCTTGCTTGTTTTAAGAGCTGCCAAGCTGGCGGAGGAGGGCAAATCTGCCGCCGAGATTGCCAAAATTATGCCCGAGATAACAAACAAGGTGCGTTCAAGCTTTGTTTTGAGCACTATAGAATATCTGTGGAAGGGCGGACGCTGCTCGGGAGTTGCTGCCTTGGGTGCTAATTTGCTTAAGATTAAGCCCTGCATTGAGGTTGTTGACGGCAAAATGTTCCCCGGCAAAAAGTACAGGGGCAAAATGGAGGACATACTAGCCTCATATGTAGAGGCAAAGCTTAAAGACCGCAAGACTATCTACCTTGACCATATTTTTGTAACTCACAGCTATACCGACGACACCATGGCTGAATATATCCGTGATAAGGTGCTTGAGCTGCACCCCTTCAAAGAGGTTTTTGTCACCAAAGCAGGCTGTTCTATATGCACCCACTGTGGCAGAGGCACGCTGGGTATCCTGTTTATGGAGGACGACGCAGCCGAGGGAACAGATGATTAAGAACCTGTAGGGGCAGACCTATGTGTCTGCCCAAGAATCGCAAATTTGCTGTGTTCAAGGGCTGACACATAGGTCTGCCCCTACTAACTTGTAAGAACACGGCTAGTAGGGGTCATGGCTTGCCTGACCCGTTCTATCCTCGCATGTACCATGGGTCAGGCAAGCCATGACCCCTACAATGTTTAAAGAAATTCAATTAACCTTTAATAAAAAGCAGGAAAGGACATATGGTGTAAATCATGAGCAAGAAGGAATACGCCCCTGTATTTACCACTGTTAACCGCAGCAAGCTGCCCCCTGAGGCGGTAGTTTTGCCTATGCCTGAAAAAAACATAGGCCTAAAGGCAGACGGCTTTGCCATAGCCTCGCTTGTGCTGGGCATTTTAAGCTGTACCATTTGCCTGTTTATCTTCTCCTTCCCCCTCTCTTTAACAGGCCTTATCCTTGGCATATCGGCCTTGGTCAAAAGGACGGACCGCAAGGGCAACGCAATTGCAGGCCTGATACTCTCGCTTGTAGCTCTGCTTAGCTCCATTGCGGGACTTATCGCCTTCTTCAGCATTATTGTAGATTGGATAGCAAGGCTTGTTAATTCGATTTTCTAATTGGGTATTTATAAAAAACTGTAGGGGCAGACCTACGTGTCTGCCCCTACAAACGAGTTCGTAAACAGCGTGTTTCAATTTTTTAAAGGAGCTATGTAACTATGCCGCAAATAGTCTTAACTATAGCATGTGTGGGCGCAACTGCCATGCTAATATATATGGGCAAGGAGAATCGCCAGTTCTACATTGTAGGTGCACTTTTGGGTGTTTTAAGCGTTTTTCTTGTTGCTCAAGCCTTTACAGGGGATTTGCTCAAGGGCGCAGCCTTTGTCTGGGGTATGAGGACATACCTCTTCCTCTCCTTTTTATATCTGATATACGTGCTGTATCTGGATAAAAAGAAGCAGGGCAAAAACCCGCCTCCCGAGCCTCTGGAGCTTGTAGAAGAGGGCGAAGAAGAGGAAGCATCTGAATCAGCCATTGACGGCGACGGTGGAGAAGCGTAATGACAGGCTCTCTCTGGCAGGTGGCCTCTCAGGTGTTAACACTGTTTTTGCTCATGGGTGTGGGCTTTGCAATGACAAAGAGGCGTCTCCTTAACGAGGAGGGACGCCGCCAAATGACCACGCTGGTTATGGATATAGTCACCCCCTGCGTTATAATAAACGCCTTTACGAGTAACTTTGAAAGCGGACTGCCCGGCAAACTCCTAATAGGCTTTGCTGCGGCCATTTTAGCACATGTAATAGGAATTGCAGTTTCCGTGCTCCTTTTTCACAGGCAAACGCCCGAGGATAGGGGTGTTTTGCGTTTTTCTGTAATTTATTCAAACTGCGGATACATGGGCTTGCCCCTGATAAATGCAGTGCTTGGCAGCGGTGCTCTTATTTATGGAGCGGCCTATATTGCGGTGTTTAACGCATTTTTATGGACACATGGGCTGCTCTCTATGTCCAAGGGAAAGGGGCAAAGGCTAAGCCTTGTCAAGGTTTTTGTCAATCCCGGGACTATAGGCATTGCGGCCGCCCTGCCTC
>JAISYX010000049.1 GCA_031269595.1 Oscillospiraceae bacterium | reverse complement strand
TGCTCCTCTGTTAAATCCTCACAGCTAACGGGGATAACAGGCACACCGTACTTACGGCGGAGACTTTCGCCTAAGGATTTGGCACTCTCTGTGTCAGGATTAACGCAGTTGAGCAGGGTGACAAAGGGCTTGTTAAGCTCCTTTAGCTCAGAGATAACCCTCTCCTCAGCCTCTTCATATTCCTCACGGGGAATGTCGCTGATAGAGCCGTCTGTGGTGATAACAAGGCCTATGGTTGAATGGTCGTTAATAACCTTTTTTGTGCCTATCTCTGCGGCCATATTGAAGGGGATTTCATCCTCTACCCAAGGGGTTTTAACCATTCTGGGGGCGTCATTTTCAATGTAGCCCAATGAACTGGGTACAATGTAGCCAACGCAGTCTATAAGCCTAACCTTAAGTGAGGCGTTGCCGTCCAGATTGACCTCGGCGGCCTCCTCTGGTATAAACTTTGGCTCTGTTGTCATAATAGTGCGGCCTGCAGCGGATTGCGGCATTTCGTCTATGGCTCTGTCAGCCTGATATTTGCCTGTGATATTGGGTATAACCACTGTATCCATAAACTTCTTAATGAAGGTGGATTTGCCTGTGCGCACAGGGCCTACAACGCCGATATAAATATCGCCGTCGGTGCGCTCGGCTATATCATGATAAATGTTTCTCTCTTCCATTTTTCTTCTCCTTCCGCTTAAATAGAGATTAACAGCATCTTGTCTTCGCCAAGGGTATCGTCTGTAAGCTCGTTTTCTTCCTTGATTTTATCAACGGAGGAATTGTGCTTGCGTGCAATATCCCAAAGGGCTTCGCCCTTATCGGCGTAGTAGATGTTAAGTGCAGGCTGCTGTGTCAGGGCTTTAACCTGGCTTTCGTCTGGGGTGATTTGGTTGATGCTGCGTATATCTGTAACGCTGTAAACAGGTGCGTTAAGCTTAACCTCGGCCTTTAAATCCAGCTTGTTGTCGCCTGCAAAGCTAAAGCCTGCGGAGGCAATTTGTG
Organism: Oscillospiraceae bacterium; assembly: GCA_031269595.1. Classification (GTDB taxonomy): domain Bacteria; phylum Bacillota; class Clostridia; order Oscillospirales; family Acutalibacteraceae; genus JAISYX01. The sequence continues at coordinate 14,021 of JAISYX010000049.1, read as the reverse complement.
CTCTGGCTTCTGCCTTTGCAGCAGAGGCATCCCCTGCGGGGCACTCGTATTCAAAGGGGGAGAGCCTTTCAACAAAGATGGGCTCGTTATCCTCGTCCTCTGCAAGAATGTTAAAGTTAACATTGCCTTTTACGCTTAGCTTGCCGTCTTGAACCTTGGAGTTAAGGTCGCTTAAATCGCACCAGATGTCTGTAACGGACTTAACCAGCGCACCGGCAAATTCCTGAGTATCTCTTACGATATAGTTATCGCTTACATTTTTAATAAGCTTTTCAAGGTGAACGGGTCGGCTGTCTACTATCAGCTCATACTCTGTGGAGTAAGCGTCGCTGATAAGGCTAACCTCTTGGTCGTCATAGGCCTTAACTGTGCTGCCTATGCGCAAATCCAAGCCCACCATCTTGTATTCGCCGTCGTTGTCTGTTTTGGGTGTAAGCTTGAGATAGGCGGCCTCCAGAGCAACATCGCAGGCGGAGGTATCCTCTAAGCCCGGCACATCAATAAATTGATTAACGGGGATGTTAAACTCCAGTGTCTCAAACTGAGTTTCGTCTAAATCGCTGCGGTAAAGCGCACGTACAATGGCCTCTCCCTTAAGGATGAGCTTGTTTGCTATAGCCTTGTACTCTGTGGGGAACACCACTGCATCACTGCGTACAATTGAGCCTATAGGCGGCTTTGCGCTGCCTATCTCCAGTGTCTCAGAAACTCCAAACTGCTGCTGTACCGCATTAACCAAGGAGCTGATAGGCACAGTTTGCTTTTTAAGGTTTATGCCTGCACCGCATACGTCAGAGATAAGCTCCTGTGGCTGGCTGTTTGTAATGGCAGCCTTAACGGTAACTGCGCCGTGTATATCCAGCTTGCGCTGGCTTACGGCACGGCAGTTTACATAATCTGCCTTGGCCTTAACAAAAGCGGAGGCGCTTTCGCCCACGTTTTTAACATTAAGGCTTGTGCTAAAGGGGAACTCCTGCTCAAAGCTGCGCAGGCACCTCTTTTCATCATCCGCATAAAAGATGCGGATAGCTGCATTGCCCTCAACGTTCAGGGTATCACCTGAAATATCCTTCGCAAGTATAGAAGGAACCACCTGGCACTTTAAAATTTTGCCAATATCAGGGCAATAATCGGGGAGTACAATGTCAAGGTCAATTGATTGCTCGGCAGAGCCTTCATAAACAATTTCATTGACATTCACTTCCGTTTGAATCAACTTGCATTCCATAATATCTTCCTCTCCTTTTTTAAACTCTGCTTAATGCATATTCAGGCTATGTCCCAAATATGCAAAAAAGTACCTAAAAGAATATCTCAACCTGCTTTTCCGCCTCCTCAGGCGAATATTTAAAGGAATCCATATGCACCCCTGTAAAGAAGTACTTGGGAAGCTCAGGGGTGTGAGCCTCATCAAAGGTGTCAATAAGCACCAGCTTAACCTTCATTTTATCCTCTAAAATGCTTTTAACATAAACACAGGCCTGCTGTCCCACATACACCCCCGGGTGGCTCTCGGCAAGCCCTGCCAGATTAGGTGTAAGCTCAACAAATATACCGTAGCTCTCAACCGAGCGTACAACGCCGGCCACAGTTTCACCTGCCTTAAACAGTGCCGCATTCTGCTTCCAGGTGCCCAAAAGCTCCTTGTGAGTGAGCGAAACCTTGCCGTCCTCCTCAATCCCCTTAACTATGCATTTGATATTCATGCCCACGGTGAATCTATCGTCGGGGTGGGTAATGCGTGAGACAGAAATCATATCAATTGGCAGCAGCGAGGGGATTCCGCAGCCTATATCTGCAAAAGCACCAAAGGGCTCAAGGTGCGTTACCCTGCAATCAATAACATCCCCCGGGGTGAGCTTGGCTATATACTCCCTGCGGCAGTCCTCCTGCACGGCACGGCGTGAGAGTATTGCGTATCCCCTGCCATTTTCGGCAGTTCCAAAGCCCTCAATATAAAAGCAGACGGCCTTGTTAACTCTGGAGATAACTGCAATGTCCCGCACCGTGCCGTCTGCAATACCCAGTGCGCCTTCCTCCCGTGGGATAACTCCCGTCATACAGCCCAAGTCTACATGTAAATCATGTTTGCTGTCACAAATTATAGCCCTTGCCTCCAATATCCGGCGTTCTCTGTATGCCTGCTGCAAGGAAGCGAGTGTTTTAAGGGCTTTTTGATTTTCCTGTGTGTCAATCAGCCATCCTTCCGGTTTATATATATTCATGCGTTTTTTGCCTCCCTTTTTCTTATCCACAAAATTTATATGTATATATTAAGAGGAAAAGAACCTTGTTGGTGTGAAAAGTGGAGAAGTTGAGAGGCAAAGCTTAAAAAATCCCATCTTGACACTACACAAATTGTATGCTACAATATTAAAAAAATGTTTACAGCAATGGAAGTCGGGTTAAATTCCCGCACGGTGCCGCCACCGTAACGAGCTTTTTGCTCTTAGTCGGGTCTTTTGCTGCAAGCCCTTAGGTTGCAATTCTCTGCGTGCTACAGAGAGTTGTGTTTATTGTTTTGAAGCACCATGTGCTTAGAGGGCTCGCACACAAAGCATTAGTAAAAATATTTTGCAGGAGCTCCTGCGTCCTTTTTGGCTTTTGGTTTTAACCCTTCCTCTGTTGTAAAAATATATTTAAAAAGGAAGTATAATCTATGAAAAATTTAAAGCTTAAAGTACTCTCTCTCTCTCTGGCTCTGCTTATGCTCATTGCGCTGGCAGGCTGCCAAACTGAAACAGCTAACACACAGAGCACCGCAGATAGCAGCATTGCTATAACCACTCCGGTTAAAGAGCAAATAACCGTTCATCTCTCTGTCATTGACAAGGACGGCACTAAGCTGCTTGACGAAGACATAAAAGTAGACGATGGCTCAACAGCCCTGGCTCTTGTAAAGGATGCCTTTAAGGATAAGGGCGGGGTTGATGATTCCGCAGGCTATATAACAGCTATAGGCGGCGTTAAAGAGGATGTTAGTGCCAAAATCTCTTGGATGTACTATGTAAACGGCGGCTTTGCCCCTGTAGGCGCGGGAGAGTATAAGCTAAAGGCAAATGACAAGGTGGAATTTAAGCTGGAATCTTGGGCGTCATAAGCTCATGAACGTTAAAGAAGTTCTCAAACGCCCCGCAGGCAGAGTCTCGCTGTGTGCCATGATATGCGCCGTGGGAGTTGTCGGGCGTATAGGCTTAACCCTTATTCCAAATGTACAGCCTGTAACGGCACTTATAATGCTTACGGCTATATTTATTGGCCTGCCGGAAGCTCTGCTCTGCTCAGTTGTTATTGTAATGGTTACAAACCTTATAATGGGCATGGGAATTTGGTCGCTGTATCAAATTGCAGGGTGGGTTCTGGTTGCTATTGCAACAAAGCTTTGCATGAGCTGGATAAAAAGGGCTAAAGCATGGCAGGTATATCCCATTTCGGCGGCATGGGCTATGCTTATGGGCTTTGGATTTGGCGCATTTGTTTCAATCTTTTCATATAAAACCTTTGCTATGGGCGGAGTGCAGCAGGGCTATTGGGCCTATTGGCTTGGCGGATTGCCCTTTGATTTGTACCATGCATTGGGCAATGCCGTGTTCTTTACGGTGCTTACTCCAATTTTTAAAAAGCTATTTGTTGATGTTAAGCAATAAAAAATCCCCTATTGAGGCGGCTTAAATGCCTCAATAGGGGATTTGCTTTTTAATGTTATTTTGTAATGGTAATCTTGTTAAGCCCACGGGGACTATCCGGATTTAAACCCTTTAGCAGAGCTAGCTTGCAGGCAAACATCTGCGCAATAATTACATTGTAGAAGGGTGAGATTAAATCGTTGGACATGGGCGGGATAGATATAGAAACAGGGCTTAGCTTTGCTACCTTTGCATTGTTTGTAATGATAAGCACCTCAACTCCGCTTGCCTTAATCTTTTCAATTATAGCGGCGGAATCATCAATTGCAGGGCCGTCGGGAGCAAAAACTATAACGGGCACGTCCTGTGTTATCATTGCAATTGGGCCATGCTGAAAGTCTGAGGAGGCATAGGCCAGTGCACGTACATAGCAGGTCTCCTGTATCTTTAAGGCTGCTTCCTGCGCTATGGCGTAGTTTACGCCTCTTGCCAGCACAAAGCAATCGTTTGCAAAGCGGTAGCGGGGAACAACCTTTTCCACCTCATCGGCGGAGGTAAACACGCTGGATATTCTAACAGGCAGCTCACGCAAATCGTTCTCGAAACGCTCGTTGTGAGTCCAGCCTGCGGCAAGCTTGCCAAGCAGGAACATCTGCGTGGTAAAGGTTTTTGTAGCGGCAACGCTCTTTTCTAAGCCTGCCTCGCAGCAAAGGTGGTACTGAGCCTCCTGCGCAATGGGGGAATCCTCAAAGTTGGTAATGCCCACGCTTATAGCACCGTCATTTTTTGCGTTCTTTAGAACCTCAAGCACGTCGGCAGCCTTGCCGGACTGAGAAATGCCTATAACCAGAGTGTCCTGAAGCTTAAGCTTTTTGTTGTAAATTGTAATGATAGACGAGGAAGCTAATGAAACAGGAATACCGGTGAGAAGCTCCAGCGCATACTTGCCGTAAACGGCAGCATGGTCTGAAGTACCTCTTGCGGCAATAACAATTTTTTTAATATCTCTGTCTTCAAGGTCTTTAATCAAGGCCTCAAGGGTATCCTTGTTCTTGTCAAGGCAATTGTTTAAGGCTACCGGGGTTTCCATGATTTCTTGCCACATCAAAGGCATAATAAGCACCATGTGCTAGAGAAACCGCACATAAAGCATTGTGCAGTTCCCTGCGTCCTTTCGTATAATAGTTCAGTGTCTTTTATAGGGCGGTTTCTATTATTTACAGAAACCGCCCGCCTTTATACAGATTAATCTAAAACAGGAAGAGCCTTCTTCATGGCCTCAACCTCGTTTTCGCCTGCCTCTAAGGGCAGATGGATAATCTTGTTCTCAACAGCAGAGCGAAGCAGAGCAATAGCAAGCTGGAAGCCCTTGTAGGTATCCTCGCCGTTGCAGGGGTGCTCCTTAACGCCGTCAAGCCACAGAGCTATATCAGCAATATAGCGTGCGCCGTCTATCTCATAATCGAAGCATCCTGTGCCCTCTTGATAGCCGTCTGTCTTATTTACGCCTCTCCAGCCTGCGCCTATGATAATCTCGGCAAAGCCTTCGGTGCCCTGAATAACAAAGCGGCCCTTGTGCCAAGGATACTCACTCTCGGGGACGTCAGGAGAGAGCTCGCCAGCCTCAATTATACCTCTAACGCCGTTAGCAAACTGGATGAATCCGCCTGCATATTCGGGGGAGGGGTGGTTGTCCTCAAGCTTGCCTCTGCCATGTATAGTGCCTGAAACCCACTCGGCCTCGGCATTGCCGTTGTACATGCGTACATAGTCCATTACGTGGGTAATCATATGCCAATACCAGCCCCAAACGTGGGCATAAATAGTTTGGATACGCCCAAGCTTGCCGCTTTCGACTATCTCCTTAACTGCCTGATAGTGGTCGCCGTACTTTTGCTGATGGCTAACGCACCACTTGATTCCGGCCGCCTTGGCCAAATCATAAAGCTCCTGTGCCTCGTTAAAGTTGGTAGAGAGGGGCTTTTCAAAGGCTATTAACTGCACATTGTGCTTTATGCCTATTTCAAAAAGGCTCTTGCGCACTGCGGGGGGAGTGCAGAAGCAGAATACATCGGGCTTGGTTTCGCTGAGCATCTGCTCAACGTCGTTAAAGGTCTTGGGGTTGCCGCTCTCAGCGGCAGCTGCTTCCAGACGCTCCTCGTTAAAATCACAAATGCCAACCAGCTCAAAACGGGGGTCCTGGCTAAAAAGCTTTGCGTGCATCTTGCCGCGCTTGCCTGCGCCCAAGACTGCAACTGTATATGTTTTGCTCATTAATTAAAATCCTCCAACATCAAATATCTAATATCCAAAAGGGGGCAAGGCGAAGTGCCCCGCCCCCTTGAATGACATTAGGGTTATATTACTTCTTGTAGCCCTTGAGTACTTCAATAACGTACTTAGCATCATCAACTGAGAGCTCGGGGAAGATAGGCAGAGATATGCAGGAAGAAGCGTTCTTCTCAGCGTTCTCTAAAGAGCCGGAAATTCTAACCGGCTTGCCCCAAGGGAAGCCCTCTTGCTTATGAACAGCGATAGAGTAGTGAGTTTTAGCATCAATACCGTTATCGTTGAGGTACTTGAGGAGCTTGTCACGCTCTGCGGGGTCTTTTGTCTCTATCTCATAAAGGTGATAGATGTGACGGTAGCCTGGTCTTGCGTAAGGCAGTGTGATGAAATCAACATCCTTCAAGCCTTCGTCATAAACCTTTGCAAGAGCGATTCTGTTGTCGTTCCAAGCATCAATGTGCTTGAGCTTTATGCTAAGAACAGCAGCCTGAAGGTCATCAAGACGGCTGTTAAAGCCATAGGAATGGTGGTCACGAGCGTCTGAACCGTGGTTGCGGAGCTTGCGAACTGTGTCGTTAACTTCCTTACGGTTTGTCCAAAGAGCACCGCCGTCGCCGTAGCAGCCCAGATTCTTCTGGATGATGAAGCTTGTGCAAACTACATCGCCGTACTGGCCAATTTTAAAGTTGTCGCCTGCAGCACCGAAGGCCTGAGCATTATCTTCAATTATGAAGAGGTTGTTCTCATCGGCAATCTTCCTGATTTCGGGCATGTTAGCTGTCTGGCCGTAAAGGTGAACAGGAGCAATAGCCTTTGTCTTATCAGTGATAGCGGCCTTGATAGCCTCGATGTCGATTGTGCGGGTATCCTTGTCAGCATCAACCAGAACTGCGGTTGCGCCTGCTGTCCAGATAGCCTCAACTGTTGCAAAGAAGGTGTTAGCGTTTGTAATAACTTCGTCGCCAGGGCCAATGTTAAGAGCCATCATAGCAAGCCAGAGAGCGTCTGTGCCGTTACCTACACCAACTGCATAGTCTGCACCTGTGTAAGCAGCCAGTTCTTCCTCGAACTTCTTGAGAGCGGGACCTTGAACATAGTTGCCGCTGTACAGTACATCACTGATAGCCTTGTCAATATCAGCCTTGATGCCTTCGTATTGCTTTACGTGTCCATAAAAAGGAACTTTGATTTGTGCCATAATTAAGAATTACCTCCAAAGAAATATTTACAGCGAATTTCGCTTAGCAACTATTATAATATAAATGAGTGCAAATTTCAAGGGCAAAATAGCAAAATTACAATTTTTTTACATTAAAGAGTAAAAACCCATTGTTATATCGCCCCTTTTTGGGTAATGTGTCCGTTAAATGGCGCACGCCTGTGTGCGAGTGAAGGACAGTTGACTAAATACAGAGGCTTTAGCTTGTTAATCAACAACAAAGGCTGATGCTTGAGAATCGTAAAATTTACAAGCATCAGCCTAAATATTAGGAAGGGTAAATTAATGATGATTAGCCATTTTCTTTCTTTGCATAATTACCAGCAAAAAGCCTATACCCAAGCCGCACACAATAAGGGCTATGATATACGGCAAAGGCGAGCCGCTGCCGGTTGGTATATCTATATCAAGTGATTCGAAGATTGCTGTTATTGTTACATCGTTATCAGGCATGGTAAAAATAGTGTCCGCAGCACTTTTATCTTCAAATTTTCCGCCGTTGCTTGTTGTCCAGCCCTTAAAAGCCTTGCCCTCAGGGGCTTTATCGGCCGAAATCTCCACCCTTTCACCTGCCGGATACACACCGCCTCCGCTGCCGTTTACAACGGTTAAGGTATGGTCGTTACCAAATGATTCCTGTTCACTTTGATCAAGTGATTCCGCCATATCCATGTTCAGGTTATAAAAATAGTGAAAGCTGGTATTGCTGCCTGAGTTTAAATTGCCCAGTTTAAATGAAAGAGCTATGGCTATATCGTTATACTCCCAGCCATCTACAAATCTTTTCTCCGGATCCCAGCTTTCACCGTTTATAATGGCATCCCAATCCATTTGGCTGCGTATATCCTCCCATGTCAGCGAAAGGGCACTTTTTGTATACCATACCGCTAAGCCCGGGGTTATTTCAGGCCAGAGGCCGCCTGAATCGTATTCAGGGTCATATGGCTCACCGTTGCTTTCGCTGCCTGAGCCGCTTCCATATCCGCCTGAGCCGTCCGAGCCGTACATGCCGTAATATCCGTCAAATATTGAAAAATGCCCGGGAGAGGAGGCTCTTGCCCGTGTATCATAGGCATAAAGCAGAATGGGGGAAAGTGTAGCCGCACCTCTTGCGCCAACCATTGCAACCTGCTTTTTTGCGGAAGATTGCGGTGAGGGGTTTGCTATAACCTTATTAAAGGTATAGTAAGTGCCGCTTAAATCCAAATCCTGATCGGGGTCAAAGCTGCGGGTATAACGCACATCCTTTACCGTTTGAGCAGAGAGATTTTCTATTTTGACATCCACGCGCCAGTATTTATCCTCCTCTTTAAAAGAAGTGGTTTGCGTTAAACGGATGTTATCCTTGGTGATTCCCGTTGTAACGGCCTTGAGCAAGCCCTTTTCAAGCTCGGACATATCCACAGTGTGAGGCTCCTCTAAGGGGTGCATCCACTTGTAGGTATAGCTGTAGGCATCGTCCGAGCCGCCGCCAGAAGAGCCGCTGGCACCGCCCATTCGGTCTGCGATGTTTTCGTTATCCTTAGTATTATTAGGGGTATAGCTTAAAATAAACCTCTCCTCAGGAGTTCCAGGCAAAAAGCAATCGCCTGAAATCTGAGGCACTCCCTCATCAAAGCCGTCCATGTCAATACTAAAGCCTATGCCCGGCCACTCAGTAGAAACAGGATGCCAGCCCGCAACCAAGGGAATATCCTCTGTGCCGTAAGAGCCGTGGCGGGAAATGCCTATTTCAAGGTATCTTCCTCCTAAAAAGACATCGCCTGTTATGGGGTTTGTCCAGCTTCTTGCGTAGGTTGCCGCCGCCTGAGAGGGCATTGCACTAAAGCTGCTGACTCCCAAAAGAACCAGAGTGAAGCTTAAAGCTAGGCTTAGCACTTTATATATAATGTTCTTCTTCATTTTTTACATAGCACCTTTCTTTCAAATTCTGTAATTTAAGGTATATTATATTTTTACAAAAATGGTAAGCAATACTACAGGGAATTCTTGGATTTTACGCCTGTGTGAAAATTTTTGTTGAAACATAAACTTTTTTATGGTATACTTTATGAATCTAAATAATTGAAGGGATAATATAGGGTTTCTCTAAATACTTGTAGGGGCAGACCTGCGTGTCTGCCCCAAGACGGGGAATTTACGGCAATCTGGGCAGACACATAGGTCTGCCCCTACAGGCTAACAGGGTTAATAGAGAACTCAATAGGTAAATAATTTTGAAAAAAAAGAAGACGGTTAAGGTTGGCATCGGTTTTGTTACAGGGAGAAAAAGCTTTAAAAATGTTGCCCAGACATATATAGAGGGCTGGAACACCGCATTAAACAAAGAGATTTCGCTTAATCTTTTTGTCTCTTATGATTTGAAATATTCAAATACAAGGGCAAGCGATTATAAAATCTCTGATGAGGGACTTTTGGATATAGTGGATTCGGCTCACTATTTAAGCAGCACATCTATTGACACCGAGGCACAAAGTCTAGTTGTAAAGGGAGTAATAACACAGGCAGAGGCCAAGCTGATTTTTGGCGAGGGCTATGCAATGAAGCGCAACGCAACTCTATATTATGCCCTTAAAAACAATATGGATTATCTTATTTTTCTTGACGATGATGAGTATCCCATGGCTGTTTTTAAAACAGAGATAGGCATAGCGTGGAAGGGGCAGGAGATAATCTCCACACATATCCAAAACATACAGCACGCCGATATGACACACGGCTATCACTGCGGATACGTCTCTCCCATACCTAATCTGCGCTTTAATGAAAGCCTCGCTGAGGAGGACTTCCACCTGTTTATTGAGGCCATAAGCAACGATATTATCAACTGGGAATCGGTTAAACAAAAGATGGATGACGGCGGAGCAACCTATGCCAGCCTTGCAACAATCAACGAGCAAATGGTTGAATATGTTGAGGAAATAGGCGGCATGAAGTTTATCTCAGGTGCAAATTTAGGCTTTAATTTAAGTAATATTGATAAGGTTTTTCCCTTTTACAATCCGCCCGGGGCAAGGGGAGAGGATACCTTTTTAAGTACGGCTATTTGTGAGTGCAAAATTAGAAAGATACATTGCTACACCTTTCATGACGGCTTTGGGGAATATGAGAATCTTTTGCACGGTGTGCTGCCAACTCAGCTTAAAACCATGCGTCCGGATAAGTCTGCGGTTACAAACCGCTTTTTAAAGGCCACAATTGGCTGGATACGCTACAAGCCGCTGCTTATCTACATCACAGATAAAAATAATTTTGAGGCCAGAATTGCGCAGATTCGTGAAAATTTAAAGCTTGTTCTGCCAAAAATTTGCGCCTATTTTGAAAATGATAGGTTTATGGAAATAATGGAGGAGCTGGAGCTTTATCAGGGGAATGTGAAAAGACACTACAGGGATTTTCAAAAAACAAAGGCCGCTTGGATTAAGGTTGTTAAGTATTTAAAGAACGGAATTTAGAAAAATTTTGGACAAAAAACTATTGCATTTTTCACTTGTGTGTGTTATTATTACTTTAACTTGAAGGTAATGATTTATTCATTTTTAAAGGATGTGCTAAAGGATGTGCAAAATTACCAGCAAATCTCAAAGTGAACGTAATAGTGTTAATAGCCTTTTAGAGTTATCTATAGATGATAATACTAAAAGAAAGTTTGGTAAAAAAATCGGCACACCCAAATATCTGGTTGATATTGTTAAAAAAGGCAAGGATTTCAACCTGCCAAGGCTTATTAAGGTGCGGCACATTAAAATAGTTGAAAATGATAGTGTATTTGAAATTCAAGCTATTGCGCAATATCAGCCTTTTGCGCTTACCTCTTTGCACAATGCATATATTGCCCTTGTTAACAACGCTACGAGTAATTCTGATAGTCTACAAAGCAATGCCTTGATAGGCTTGCTTAAGGATGTTGAAAAAGATGACGCCGTTGCGGGAGTTAAAGTATTTTATGGCATTAAAAATCCTCCAACACCTAATAGCTTCAACGTTTTTCTTCAAACTGATTTAGCTGAAATTGCTTTTAAGGCAAAAAATAATGAAATTAAGTACCATGCCATTAGCTGTTTAAATGAGGATAGCCTTGAGATATTAAAAAGCATTGTAAAAAATGCCGATGACAAAGGCGATGAAGAGCTTGCACAAGTCGCAATTGATACTTTACGCAGTTTACACAGTCGGCTTGCAGCAACTAAGCCTGCTAAGGCAAAAAAAGTTCTTGAGCTTGTAAAGGATTTGTGCGGAACTCTGCGCAATAAAGGAATTGCACTATTGCTTAATCGGGCTTTTATAGCTATTGCTCCGGAAGAAGCCGCAAGGAGGTACAATTAAATGCCTTTTAATGAATTTATTAATCTACATTACTTACGTGACGGTCAGCCATACGATTTTGCCGATTATATTGCTTATCTGAGCCATTACTCAAACCGAAGTGCAGGTTTGCCCAGCTTGCCAAACCTTCCGGCGCAGCCTGAATATTTTGTAAAGTCTCACGCCTTAATAGCAAAATTTGACCCAGACATGCACAAAAGGCTGGCTTCACTTAACTGGATAGGTGCGGCTTATCACGCTAGCTCAGGCATAACCAATTGCACCATAGATTCTATTTCATCAATTTCAAACGATGACAGAGCCATTTGCAAGCGTGTGTTAACCGATATTGCCGACGATTCTCATCTTGGCGACTTAAAAGAGAAAGCCTCGGAGTTTTTGAGCAGAAAGCAGCAAATTGTTACCAAGATACAGGACGAGCCTGTAGCTCCTATTAACGTAGGCTTCACCCGTTTAAGTGAGGAAGATAATACAAATAAAACCATCTTAACCAACTAAAAACAACCCCTCTAAAAAAAATTGCCAAATATTAAGGAAATATCTTGAAATTTCCCGTGCAAAGTGTTATGCTTATAAAAAATTAAATAAAAGGAGCGGACTGTGTTATGAAGTTTAAACAAATAGTTTCACTAGCATTGGCAGGAATTTTTGCAACAGCATTATTAACCGCATGCAGCCCTGAAAAAACCCCAACAAGCGCAAGCTCTTCTGAAAGCAGTGTGGCACAACCCACAACCACAACGGCGGTAGAATCTACACCTGTGGTTAATGTGAACAACTATGCAGCGGGGGATACCCTTAAGCTTGGTGCGTACAATTGGCGTGTGCTTGAGGTGCAGGGCGACAAAGCACTGATAATCACAGAATCCGTAGTAGCACTCAGACCTTACAACTCAAAATTTGAGCCCTTGACATGGGAGACTTGCGAGCTTAGGTCGTACCTCAACAGTGATTTTTACGATTCCTTTACCCCTGACGACAAGGCAAAAATTGTTGAGACAACAATTTCAAATCCCGATAATCCCACCTACAAAACCCCGGGCGGCAACGCAACAAGCGATAAAATCTTCCTCCTGAGTGTTGAAGAGGTAAAAAAATATTTCAAGGATGATAATGACAGAGTAGCAAAAGGCATAGGCGAAGATATGTTTGGCTACAGCGAGTACTATAACTACTTGAAGGACTACGCCAAAAAGGGCGAGGGTCTTAAAAACTCCTTCTGGTGGTGGACACGCACACAGGGCTCAACCAAAAACACTGCCGCATATGTCGGCCGTGACGGCATTGTTGACGAGAACGGCTATGTTGATACCCGCACTCCCAGCGGCGTGCGCCCTGCTTTGTGGTTAAGTCTCTCTTGACAAATCGGCAAAAAAGTGCTATAATATTCTAGTATAAGTAATCGCTATGAAGGGAACCCCAAGTTCAACTTGGCAGTCCAGAGAGAAGCCCCATTTGCTGCAAGGGGTTTTACTGCTCAGAGCTTGGTTACCTCTCCCTGAGTGTGCCTAATAAGCACCGCCCAGCCCCCGTTAAAGGGCCTCAAAGCGGCAGGCTTTTAAGCTTGCAATTTGGGTGGAACCGTGGAGTTATAAGCTTCATCCCATTTTTTGGGGTGAAGCTTTTTATGTCGTAAAGAAATAGAATGAAAGGCAGACATGGTGTTTAATATGATTAACATTAGCTTAAAAGGCGGTACAATTAAGGAATTCGAAGCCCCCCTCAGCATTGGGGAGGTGGCCAAAAGCATAGGTGCAGGGCTTTATAAATCTGCATGTGCAGGCAAAATCGAGGGGCAAACCGCCGATTTGCGCACAGTAATTTCAGCCGATTGCGCCTTGGAAATCCTCACCTTTGAGGATGAGGCGGGCAAAAAGGCCTATTGGCACACGGCCTCACACGTGCTGGCACAGGCGGTGCTGAGGATATATCCTCAGGCAAAGCTGGGCATAGGCCCTGCTATTGACAACGGCTTCTTCTACGATTTCGACCTCTCCGGCAAGAGCCTCACCCCTGAGGATTTGGCCAAAATTGAGGCCGAGATGAAGGCTATAATCAAAGAAAACCTACCAATAGAGCGGTTTGAGCTAAGTCCTGAGGAGGCAATCCGGCTAATGGAGGAAAAGGCTCAGCCCTTCAAGGTTGAGCTGATTCAGGAGCACGCCGTCAAGGGCGAGCCCATCTCCTTTTACAAGCAGGGCGAGTTCACCGATGTCTGCGCAGGGCCGCATTTGCTTTCAACAGGTGCGCTTAAGGCAATCAAGCTGACCCAGTGCACGGGTGCATACTGGCGTGCGGACGCCTCTAAGGCTGTTTTGCAGAGAGTTTACGGCACAGCATACCCCAAGCAAGCCGATTTAGATTCCTATCTGGCCGCCGTTGAGGAGGCTAAAAAGCGTGACCACAACAAGCTTGGCCGTGAGCTGGAATACTTCACAACTGTTGATATTATAGGCCAAGGCCTGCCTATCCTGCTGCCAAAGGGCACAAATGTAATACGCACACTGCAACGCTGGATAGAGGACGAGGAGGAGCAGAGGGGCTATCTGCAAACAAAAACC
>JAISYX010000011.1 GCA_031269595.1 Oscillospiraceae bacterium | reverse complement strand
CAAATTGACGTAAAATGCCCGTCTTTGGGCAGACACATAGGTCTGCCACTACAAACGAGTTAGTAAATATAGGAATCCGATTATTTCTGCCTTTCCATCTTATACTCAGTTTTGTTGCTAAAGACATACAGCACCATTTCAGTGGGCTCAAGGGAATCTGCCGGTGAGAAGGAGCGAACCTCAAACAGAGGCTTTATACTATTATTATATGCGCTGACTTCAACAAGGGTGTTCTCTGCCATATACAGGCCGCCACCTGCAAAACCTAAGGGCAATGAGGTTGCAAACATGTATCCACCGCTTGCCTCATTATATTCTAGGCTTATACTGCCCCAAGGAGTGGTGCTCTTCCACTTGCCCACAAATTTAATAAAGGTAAATACATTATCCTTCAGTACTTCAGAAATCTTATCGTTTTTGCCCTTTTGAGCCTCCAAGGTCTTGAAGTAATCCACATCAAAGACAGTTTCGATTTTTTGCTCTTTTTTGTAGTAAAAATCGCTTACCAAGGCCAGAGCCTCAGCATCGCTGTAATCCTTGGCATCCTTATAGGTGTTAGCTGCCTCTTGATATTTTTTATTGCTTAGTAATTCCTCTGCAATGTAATAGCTGCACTCTTTTTTAAGCTCGTCATATTCCTTAAGTCCAATGGAATCCTTAAGATAGGCCTTTGCCTCCTCGGGCTTGCCCTCTTGCAGCAGCCAGCGGATATAATCCGTTTTGGCCGAATCCAGCTTATCCTTTGAATCCTCATAGCCGCCCAGCTTTTCATATATATCTATGGCAGCGGGGAAGTCCTTTGCCTCGCTAAGAGCTGCGGCCTTTTCATACTTAGACTGATTGATTTTTTCGCCGCTGTCGGCAAACCAGCTTATATACTCAAAGTTCTTTATAGCGTCATCGTATTTTGCCGATTTTAAATAATCATTTGCCGTAAAATAAACATAGGCAAGGCCGCCGCCCACTATGCCCACAATAAGAACCAGCGGAATAAGAATGCCCAGCGTGACCTTTAGGCCTGTCCTCTTCTTTTTTGCAGGAACCGGAGCATAGGAATAACGAGCCACCACCGAGGCGGCGGGTATGGATATAGGTGCAATGGGGCTTGAAGAAGGTGCTGCAAGCTCTTGCTCCACTTCTTTTGCGGTTTGCTCAGAGATTACTTGGTTAAGCTCATCCATTTTATACACCATTTGCCGCAGACCGATTGCAGCCTGTTCCGGCATTTTCCTTCCTTATTTATTAAAATTATTTTAACATTTTATTCTTAAAATAGCAAGGATTATTTTGGTATTTTTTGCAAGAAAGTGTGATTATTCTACGTTTTTAGGAGTAGCGGCGGCTGCCGTGCAATAAACCCCTTTTGCACCCGCCTCAAGCAGGATTTTTGCGCACTCGTTAAAGGTTGCACCTGTGGTAAAAACATCGTCACATAGCAGGATAGTCTTGCCCTGTAATTTTAACTTTTTATTAACAGCAAACAGCCCCTTAACATTTTTAGCTCTTGCCGAAGAGCTTAGGCTGTGCTGCTTTTCGCCCTCTCCCACCTTTTTAAGGCAATCCCTATAGGGTATTTGCAGCTGCCTTGAGAGCAGCTCTGCAAGCCGCTTTGCGGGGTTGTAGCCCCTCTCCTTTAGGCTTGAAGGATGCATAGGCACGCATGTTATTATATCAAAGCTTATGCCGCTGTAGACATCGCATATTTTTAAGGCCATATGCCTTGCAAAATAGGTCTCGGAGCAGGGCGAAGCCTGATATTTAAGGCGATAGATGCCCTTTTTTACACTGCCTAAATAGTGAAATGGACACAACACGGACTCATAGGCGTGTTCGTCAGAAATGCACCAGCAGCGGCCCTCCTCTCTTCCGCAATAGGGACATAGAGGCGGCTCTATGGGGTGAACTGCCACTGAGCACTCGGGGCAGGGTGTGCTTTCATCATAGCTCAGCTTGCCGCAAATTGGGCAGCGTGGCGGGAAGAACAGGCCAATAATCCGCCGTGAAGCTGCAAGCCCAAGGGTAAACAATTTATAAAAAATGGCGTTATTTTTGTTCACCGTCATCCTCTCCCAAAGTCAAAAATTCATTTAAGCCCGAATATCTATTGGTTTTTTTGTTGTTGTCAACCATTTTTTTAACCGTATACTGTGTGCCCACAAGTATGATTAGCGACCTTGCCCGTGTTACGGCAGTATAGAGCAAATTGCGGAAATAGAGCTGTGGCGGCCCGTTGTAAACAGGCATAACCACGGCCTCAAACTCGCTGCCCTGGCTCTTGTGCACTGTCATGGCATAGGCCAAATCAAGCTCCTGTGCATCATCAAAGGAGTAGCTTGCATCTTTATCGTCAAAACGGATAAGCAGGGTGCTTGAGGCTCTGTCTATGCGCATGAGTATGCCTATATCCCCGTTGTAAACCCCTGTGCCCCTTTTCCCGTCGGGATATTGCCAGTTAATATCATAGTTATTCTTAATTTGCATAACCTTATCACCCTCCCGCAGGAGTATTTGATGAAATGTATGCTCCTTTTTGGCTTTTGATGGTGGGTTAAGCAGTTCCTGCAAGCGCAGATTAAGCTCTATTGTGCCCGCCGCACCCTTTTTGCCCGGGGCAAGCACCTGAATATCTTTAAGCGGATCATAATTATAGGCGGCAGGGAGCCGCTTTGTGCACAGCTCCAGAATCTTATCGCGCACACCTTCTCCGCTTGAGGCGGTTATGAAGAAGAAATCGCTGGATTTAAGGGCTAAATCCGGCATTTGGCCGCTTACAATCTTATGGGCGTTGATGACTATAGCACTGCTCTGTGCCTGACGGAATACCTCCTTGAGCTGCACCACAGGCAGCACACCAGAGGCAATTAAATCGTGCAGAACGTTGCCTGCGCCCACGCTGGGCAGCTGGTCTGAATCACCAACCATAATAAGCCTGCACCGCATGGGCACGGCCTTAAGCAGGCTCTCAAACAGCAGGCTGTCCGTCATGGATAGCTCGTCCACAATCAATGCGTCGCAGTCCAGCGGGTTGCGCTCGTCACGGGCAAAGACGCTCCTGTCATCGCCTGTAAACTCGGCCTCCAGCAATCGGTGTATGGTTTTGGCCTCACGGCCTGTAATCTCTGTGAGCCGCTTGGCTGCACGGCCTGTGGGGGCGGCTATATCCACCTTTTCGCCGTGCTTTTCCAGTATTTCTATAATTGCGTTAAGGGTGGTGGTTTTGCCCGTGCCTGGGCCGCCTGTAAGCACCAGCAAGCCCTTTTCCACGGCCTGATTGATAGCCTCCCGCTGCATTTGGGCATAGGCTATGCCCTG
>JAISYX010000115.1 GCA_031269595.1 Oscillospiraceae bacterium | reverse complement strand
AAAGGAAAACGACCACGCCATGGACGACGTGCGGTATTTTTGCAATACAGTGCTTAGGAAGTTGAGAGTTTCAAGTTGTAAGTTGAAAATTTTTCAATTCGTAATTGCGGCGAATTTGCCACGCAAATTTTAATTAAAAGGGCTGTAGGGGACGATGTCTACATCGCCCCGCAAATACCTGCGAGTTTCGAAAAAAACGGGACGATGTGGACATCGTCCCCTACAAAAAATCAAAAAAAGCTGGCGGCGAGGGGCAACATATGGCAACAGAATAGGCCTTAAACGGCACATTCTTGCCTCTTACCTCTTGTATCTTGCCTCTAGTAGGGCAGAGAAGAGTGAAAAGAGAAAAGAGAAAAGTGAAAAGTTGCGGCGAATTTGCTTCGCAAATTTAAATTAAAAAAAGCTGGCAGCGAGGGGCAACATATGGCAACAGAATAGGCCTTAAACGACACATTCTTGCCTCTTACCTCTTGTATCTTGCCTCTAAAAAAGGAGTGTATTTATATTTTTGAGAGAATAAAAAAATATTTAAAAGGCGGCGGGGAGGCCGCATTTGAGAGCGAGCAGGGCTCTGCTCTTGGGCTGTGGTGCGAGATGTACGAAAATCGTGCCCCTTGGCTGGATAGCCGCACAAAAAGCCTTAATCTGGCGGCGGCGGTGGCCTCGGAATATGCCCGACTTGTAACACTGGAGCTTAAAACGGAGCTCACAGGCTCAGCCAGAGCGGAGTATCTGAATGCACCCTATGGTGATTTGGTGCGCAGACTGCGCAAGTCCGTGGAATACGGCTGTGCCAAGGGCGGCTTGATTTTTAAGCCCTTTGTTAGCCGCAACGGTATGCATGTGGAGTGCATTCAAGCGGATGCCTTTGTGCCCACGGAATTTGACTCCTCAGGTCGGCTTATGGGTGCGGTGTTTGCCGAGCAAATTCGCAGGGGCAAGCTCACCTACACACGCCTTGAGCAGCACGGCTTTGAGGAGGGGCGTTATGTTATACGCAACAAGGCCTTTGTCTGCGGCAGAGCCGGCACAGGCTTAGGCAGTGAGCTGCCTCTGACAGATGTGCCGGAGTGGTCGCTGCTATTGGCAGAGCTTTGGCTGGATGGGGTGGAACGGCCTCTGTTTGCCTACTTTACCCCCTCCTCAGGGAATCAGGAGGAAAACCGCTCACCCCTTGGGGTTTCGGTGTTCTCTAAGGCTGTGGATTTGATTAAGGATGCAGATGTACAGTATTCCCGCCTGTTGTGGGAGTTTGAGGGCAGCGAGCTGGCTGTAGACGCCGCCTCTGATGTCCTTAAGCCTATGGGCGAGGGCAGCAGACTGCCAAAGCGCAGTGAGCGGCTCTTCCGCCGCTTAGAGACGGCAGACCCTGATTTTTACAGGGTTTTCAGCCCCGCAATTCGGGATCAGTCCATCATCAACGGGCTGAATACTATTTTGAGAAGGATAGAATTCAACTGCGGCTTGGCTTACGGCACACTCTCAGATGTGCGCACAGTACAGCGCACAGCGCAGGAGATTCTGGACAGCAGGCAGAGGAGCTACGCCTCTATTTGCGATTGCCAGCGGGCCCTAAGGTTTGCATTGGAGGACTTAATTTGTGCCATGGACACCCTTGCAACTCTTTACAGGCTTGCGCCTGAGGGCAGGGTTGAGGCCGGCTTTGACTTTGACGACAGCATTGTAACAGACAGAGGCACGCAGTTTGAAGAGAGGCTAAAGCTGGTTCAAAACGGCATTCTTGCGCCGGAGGAGCTTAAGGCCTGGTATTTGGGAAAGGAGTGATAAGCATGGAGGAGAAGGAGGCTTTGGCTGCCTTTGATGAGGCTATTCTGGCCTTAAAGCCCATATCGGCAAGGCCTGTAAAAGCCCTGCTTAGCATGGAGGGTATATCACTTGAAGGAGGTGAATGCACTGGTTTAAATGAGCAGCTGGAGGCAATAAAAACAGACTACCCCTTCCTGTTTGAGGAGGAAAAGCCACAGCTTTCCTTTGGCAGAGCCACGCCCGGGGCACTGCTGGGGGACGGGGATTATGAGGGAAAGGAGAAGGCCAACAGGGCAATTAGAAGTTTATTTAACGCATAATATTTAATTTTAAAGGAGAAAAATTTGATGATTAACAGAGAAAACGCAGAGGCCTTGATAAGTGAGCAGGTGCTCACATCTATTTTTCAGGATGCAACACAGGAATCAACCTTTATGAAGCTGGCGCACAGGCTGCCCAACATGAGCAGTGCGCAAACACGCATTCCCGTTTTGGACATGCTCCCCATGGCCTATTGGGTTGAGGGTGACACCGAATATGAAGAGAGCAGCAAGCAGGTTTGGGACAATGTCTATTTAAATGCGGCGGAGCTGGCCGTTATTGTGCCTATCCCCGAGGCTGTTATAAGCGACGCCGCCTTTGATATTATAGGCGAGGTCAAGCCCCGTGTTATGGAGGCCATAGGCAAGTGCGTTGACGATGCCATTATATTTGGCAAAAACAGGCCTAACGGCTGGAGCAACGACATAATCACGGCGGCAAGACAGGCGGGCAACAATGTTGACACCGATGCCGGCACAGACTATTACGACGCCATTATGGGCGAGGCGGGGCTTTTAAGCCTTATTGAGGAGCAGGGCTTTATCTCTACGGGTGCTATCTCCTCACTTAGCATGAGAGCTAAGCTCAGAGGGCTTAAGGATGCAGACGGACATCCTATATTCTGCCCCAGCTTGCAGGGCTCAACTCAGTATGTGCTGGACGGTGCTCCTGTTTACTTCCCTGCCAACGGTTCCTTTGACAATTCCAAGGCTCTTTTGGTGGCGGGAGATTGGTCTCAGGCGGTTTATTCCATAAGACAGGATATTTCTGTAAAGATACTCGACCAGGGTGTTATTCAAAATCCTGTTACCAAGGAGATAGAGTACAATCTGGCTCAGCAGGATATGATTGCCCTTAGAGTGATATTCAGAATGGGCTGGGCTCTGCCTAATCCTGCCACAAGAATCAACAATCAGCGTTTGGGCTGCCCCTTTGCCTATCTTGAGCCCAACACCCCCGAGACCACTTACGCTGTAACTATCACAGTTACAAATGAAGAGGAAGAGGGCCTTGTGGGTGCGTCTGTAAACCTTAACGGCAGCCGCAGGCTAACCGATGTAGACGGTGTTGCAACATTTAACCTAAGAGACGGCGAGTATCCCGTTAAGCTTAAGGCAGAGGGATACAGAACAGCAACACAGAGCATCACCGTTGACGGTGATGATGTTGAAAGGGCTGTTACTCTTATAGAGGAGTAAGCAAACGGTAGGGGCAGACCAAAGTGTCTGCCCAGATTACCGCACAAATGCCCGTCCTTGGGCAGACACATAGGTCTGCCCCTACCACCTTGTAGCATCTAAAACTTTACGGAGCAGTAGGGGATGATGTCCACATCATCCCGTGAATACCTGCGAATTTCGAAAAAACGGGACGATGTGGACATCGTCCCCTACGAAACGTGTGCATTTTTTGATTTTACAAGGTAGTACAGAACGGGTGAGCAAATATAGGCAATTAAGCGTATGGGCGGGCACGCCCGCCCATACAAATGGAGAGAGGGTGTTTTAATTGAAGGCGTTTACCGATTATGGTTTTTATATTAATGAATACAGGGGCAGGCTCAGCCTTGGGGAGTTTGAGCGTTACTCCTTAGAGGCCACAGGCTTGCTTAACAGGCTCACCTTTGGCAGGCTCAAGAGCACAAAGGCAAGCATAGGCGTTAAATATGCCTGTTGCTCTATTGCGGAGGAGCTGGCGGCACAGGAGCAGCGCAGGGGCATTAAGGCGGAGCGTTCCGGCGATTTAAACGTCACCTACAATGAGGCTCAGCTTAGAGATTACGCCGCTATTGCAAAGCTTTATATTGATGATGACACATTGTTTTTCAGAGGAGTGGTATAGGTGCTAAATAGCAGATGGGTTACTCACTTTAAAAAGGGTGAGGACGGTAGATATTTTGGCAAAGGCATAGAAAATGTGGGCTTTTATACAGAGTCTACAGTAAATGGGGAGAGCGAGCGTGTGCAAGCTGCTGTGCTCTACTTCCCTGAGGGCTTTGATATTTGCTTGGGTGATGTGGTTCTCCCCCGCAGGGTGCAGGCGGGTGCGCCCCTTGAGCTAAGCGAGCTCTTGCGTGCTTACGGGGATTCCCTTGCAGTCAATTACATCAAGGCCTATGCAGATTCCGGCCTAAGCCTTGTGTATACAAAGGTTAAGGCCTCGGGAATTAGGGGGAGCAGCGGGCTTGAAATCACGGCCTCAAGCGGTGAGGAGGCCATCTGCTTAGGCGGCTTGGGCGGCATACCTCTAAAGGGAGCTAAGGGCTTTGCCGACTTTGCCTTTGAGGCGGGCGGCCTGCTGCAAAAGCCACGAGAGCTAACTCTGCTGCTGGATGCAGCTCTTATTAACGGGGAGCTTGAGGCCTTCTTTGCACCCTTTAGGGAGCTGACCATTACCGTGCGCCGCCCTGAGAGCGAGAGGCTTATCAAGGGCTTTGTAAAATCGCTGGAGCTAAGCAAGGGTGAGGCTAAGCTCATTTTAAGCTGCCCCGAACCCTTCTTCCGTGATGTTCAGGAGCTTAAGCTACAGGCCGCACGCTTTGTGCCTCAGCTGGCCTTTCCGCTGGTGATAGGCTCATTGGGCGTAATTGCGGGCTACCGCAGCGGCGAGAGCGAGGCGGTGCTGCAAAACAAAGGCCACAGCGAAGCCCCTTTGCGGGCGGTTATTACGGCGGCAGGGGGCGAGTGCTCTGACATAGTGCTGGAGAACCTGACCACAGGCAAGCGGCTAAGGCTGGAGGGCACTCTGCCTGCGGGCTCTGTGCTGGAGATAAGCACGGGAGCGGGTGAAAAGCATCTTGCTCTTAACGGCATAAACGCAGTGGGCAGGCTGGATCTAAGCAGCGAGTTCTTTGGTTTGCAACGGGGGTATAATCTGCTTAGCTGTAGGGCGGCAAGCGGAAACGAGGGCTTGAGCGTGAGCTATTCCGCCCCTGTGCTGTATGTGAGGGCGTAAAAATTGGGATAAGAGAAGAGTGAAAAGTTGCGGCGAATTTGCTTCGCAAATTTTAATTAAAGTACTATAATTCCCCTCCCTATGGAGGGGTGCCCCGTAGGGGCAGGGTGGTTTATACGTCCTCAAACACTCTAAATTAACACCTAATTTAAGAGCGGGCACACAGCTAAAAGCACCAAAGAAAGCGAGAATGCAGGATGAAAAACATATATTTATTAGACAGTAATTTTAAAACTATAGCCTTACTGGATGATTACTCCAGGCTTAGCTGGCGCAGGCGGTATTACGATTGCGGAGGCTTTGAGCTTATCTGCGGCAAAAAGGGCTTTGCACAGGCAGAATCAGCCGCCTATATCCTGCTTAGCGGGCATGATGAGCTGGGCATAATTGATAGCTTTAAGCTCACCGATAGCGGCGGAGAGCTTAGCGGCGTGTTTGCCACGCAGCTGTTAAACGAAAGGGTTATGTACCCCATGGTCAAGCTTAAGGGCAATGCGGAGCTCCTGCTGCGTGAGCAGGTAAAATCAAGACTGGGAGTGGCTTTGCGCCCCATTATCGGGCGTGAGCCCTTCCCCTTGAATTTGGACACTCAGCTTACAGGCGGCACTCTTTTGGAGTGGGCGCAGGGGCTGTGCCGCTCCAACGGCTGGGGCTGCGAGCTGGGCTTTAATCAGGCCTCAAGGCGGCTAGAGTTCTATGTCTTTAAGGGGGAGGACAGGCGCAGAGGAAATGGCGAGCGTGAGGCGGTAATCCTCTCTTCTCAATGGGGCACAGCCAAGGACTGCGAGCTGGACTTTACGCAGCAGGAGCTAAAGAACATAGCCATTGTTGCAGGGGAGGATTTAGGCGCATTGCGCAAGCACATTACCGTTGACATCCGCGCAGGGGACGAGCCCGCCCGTGAGCTGTGGGTGGACGCAAGAGATTTGCAGCAGCGTTATGGCATGAGCGACAGTGAATATTATGCTCTGCTTGAAAAGCGGGGCAGAGAAAAGCTGGCAAAGCACGCAATACAGCTGGAATTTAAGTGCGGCGGCACGCAAAAGCTTGAATTTGGTTTAGGGGATTTAATCAACCTTAAGCTGGGCAGCTTTTTTGGGGAATGCCGTGCTGTTGGGTTTGATGAGACCTTTACCAAAACGGAGTGTGAGGTTAAGGCTCTGTTTGGAGAGGTGAAGCTGGTGGGGTAGGTTTCAACCTTTGTAGGGGCGAATCGCATTCGCCCGAAAAGCTACAGCGGGGCACCAAGTAAGTCTAAAGTCACAAAAGCTGTGTCATTGCGAGCACGCAACCAAGCTGAAATGTCCATAAAGTGCGGTGTGCGAAGCAATCCAGTGGGACAAGGTTAGATGTTCCGTTGCAGCTCATGGGCTTAGTGCACTGGATTGCTTCGCACTTGTAACATAAGGCTAAGTTCAAGCTCAGTGGTGCTCGCAATGACGCACGTAAATGGGATTATAGAACGGCGATTGGCTGCCCGTTATCAAATGTCCCGCCCAGTCTGCGGACGAATGCAATTCGTCCCTACGAAATTTCAATTAAAGATAGGAGAAAACATTATGCGCAGCGGATTTTTTAATTCTAATATTATAGGCACAGATGAGGCGGGTATGCCTCTATTCGATAGGGCGGAACAGGCGGATTTCTTTGCACGTTATTTTGCAAGCTTTGTTAAAAATGGCGTGCTGGCGGATTCCTTTGTTCTCTCCCACAACAACCTTAGCTTGAATATCTCAGGCGGGGCGGGCTTTGTTAACGGTTATTTTGCATGGGAGAATGCCGACACTCAGTTTAGCCTTAACTCTGCCTACGGCAAGGCTTACAGGGTGGCTTTGCAGCTTAATTTAGCCGAGAGGCAAATTGCCCTTAAGCTTTTATCCAGTGCTAACCCTCCCGCACCTGAGCGCAGCGGGGATATTTATGAGCTTATACTCTATACAATCAATGTTGCACAGGGACAAGCTGAGCTGGCAGAGGAGGACATAACAGACAACAGGCAGGATTCTTACCTCTGCGGACTTTTAGGGCTGGACAACCCTAAAATCTACAGCGGCAGTGAAGAGCCTGACGATTTCTTTGGAGAAGACGGCGATATCTATATTCAATATTAAGGGGGGATTTGCTTGTCATTAACTGCACCAACTCAAATAAGCCCCGAAAACGGCATTACTATAGCCTATTATAACACCGCTCCAACCATTAGCTGGAGCGGCGGGGAATATGGCTCGGGGCTTGGCTATTTTTATGTAGAAAAGGCCGTAGGTGTTGAACCCGACCCTGAGGACTGGGAGTTTTACACCACCATTAAGGCCTCTGCCTTTGCAGATGCGCAAATTCTCTCTCTCCCTGTGGGGCAGTATGTGCGCTATCGTGTGTGCATAGTAGAGAGCTCCGGCAATGCCTCTGATTATATCACAAGCGGCAATCTCAGGCGCACCCTACCGGAGGAAGCCCCTGTAATCACAGCCCTGCACGCAGGTCAGCAGGAGGTGTTGCTTGCGTGGGAATCCCCAATTGCAGAGGCGGTAAGCTTTAAGGTTCAGCTTAGCGTAAATCAAGGGGCGTGGGAGGAAGTGAGCCTTACTCAAGAGCGCAGCCTTACTCAGGACATAACGGCCTATCCAATAGGCACTGTGCTTAAATATCGTGTGGCGGCAGTTCTGCCTGATGTAAACGGCGGCGGTACTCATTCCTCTGCGTTTGCTTATTCTGATGCTGTTACAAAGTCCGGCGGCCTTTATGTAATGGCGGAGGGCAGCGCACACAAGGGCGGCGTTCTGCTTAAGCACAGGGGAGCTTGGCAGAGTGCAAAGCGAACCTTAATCAAGCAGCAAGGAAAATGGAGGGAAACAGCATGACAGATGTAATTAACATCTCCTGCTCAGGTGTGCTAAGAGTGGGAGAGCACCAAAGCGACAGCCTTATAGTTGAGGGCTTGGAGAGGGAGGAGGGCAAGGAGTACCTTTTAAGCCTGCTCTCAACCGACGGGCACAGCTATACTATGCCTCTGCCCGAGGGGGATGAGGCACTTGTGCCCGCCTCTGTGCTAAGCTGTGCAGGGGAGCTTAAAGCCATGGTTAGCGAGAAGTGCGGGGACGGCAGCTATATAGCCAAAAGCAGGCTGTTTAGCTTTGCAGTAAAGCACTCTTTAAACGAGAGCGCAGAAACTCCCCCGCCCTATGAGGCTGCGCAGAGCTTGGCTAACAGAGCCATAGAGGCAGCTAAGGAGGCAGAAAAGGCTCTGGAGGAGGCGCAGCTCCTTATAGACGGTCTGGGAGAGCTGGGCAATCAGGGCAATCAGAGCAGCGGGCTAAGGCATATCTTTACTATCAACCCCGAGACAGGCATAAGCTTTATGCATTTAAGCACGGATATGGAGGGGAATCCCTTTGCGCTAAAGCGTCTGCTTATAAAAATAAGCGGCAAAAAGGCCTTTAAGCCTGTAACCACGGTGGATACTCAGGGGACAATGTACCTTGAGGGGGCATTTATGGGCAATTTTAACGGCCTTGCCCCGGGGATAGTGGTAGGAAACGGTATGCTTTATGAGAGCATGATAGTGCCTATTTGTCAATTAACAGGCTATGAAAATATAGGCCAGCTGATGGAGTGCGTTATTACCGCAGAGCTTACGCCTGATGGGCGCATATCTATCAGCCGCAGGGGACATGAGGCCTTTATAAGAACAAACGGATATTTATCTCCGCAGTTCTTCCCCTATTCTAACAGCGGCATCGCCTATGCGCAAACCATTACAGACGGGCAGTTTGAGGAGATTAACGCATTTTCTATCATGGCGCAAAACAATAGCATAAACCAATATGTGACTATAGAAGTGTATGGGGAGGATATATAAGTGGAGTTAAAACAATGGATAAACGGCGAAATCCTGCCCTTTGAGCGGGATGAAAACTCAAGCTTTATGCAGTCTGAGCTGGAGGCAAGCTCTGATATTTCAGTTGAGGAAAAGCTGGAGCTGCTCTTTGCTGCGCTTGAGGAGCTTATAACAATAACAATGGAGGGTTAAAGCATGGCTCAATTACTGGCGTATAGAATTATAAAGGGCAAGCTTGCATTTGAAGCAGTGCCCGAGGTTTTAAAGGAAGGTGTTGCGGAGCTCTTGCTTCGCAGCGAGTGTAAAGGTGTGCAGGGATGATTGAAATGTTAGTTACTCTGTGCGGCACGGTTATAGGCACTCTGGGCGGCATTCTGGCGGGGAATCGCATAACTGTATACCGCATTGAACAGCTGGAAAAAAAGGTTGATAAGCATAATAATCTAATTGAACGCATGTATTGTGTAGAGCAGAGTTCAAAATCTGCCCACCAAAGAATTGACGATTTGAAGGAGGAAATAGCAAATTGAGAAAAACGGAATGGCTCTATAGAGCAGTAAGAACCTTTTTGCAGGCGGCAGGCGGCTATATCGCTGTGAATCTGACTGTCTACCTTGCAGAGGGCTCAAGCACAGCTAAGCTTAAAAATGCAATTGTGGGGCTGGCAGCCTCTGCCTTGGCGGCAGGAATAGCCGCAATTATGAATGGAGGTTTAAGTAATGACAATCAAAAAGGCTAATTTACAATTTAAAAGCACCACTAATCGTGACCTAAAGGTGATAAAAACCGTTGTGCTGCACCACGCAGCGGCAACAAGCTGCACTGTTGAGGATATACACAAATGGCACTTGCAAAACGGCTGGAGCGGCTTTGGTTACCACTTCTTCGTGCGCAAAAGCGGCGAAATCTGGGAGGGTCGCCCCCTCGACAAGGTTGGTGCTCACTGCAAAAACAACAACACAGGCAGTGTGGGAATCTGCTTTGAGGGGAACTTTGAAAATGAGAACATGCAGGAGGCTCAAATAAAGGCAGGTGGCGAGCTGCTTGCATATCTTAATGGTAAGCTTGCAGGCTTAACAATCAAGCTGCATAAGGAGCTAAACGCAACGGATTGCCCGGGCAAAAACTTCCCCCTAAGCAGCATTCTGCTTGCTTCACAGGGCAAAACAGAGGCCAAGCAGGAGGAGGCAGCTAACACGCCCACCCTCAAAAAAGGCAGCAAGGGTGCTGCGGTGCGCACCTTGCAGGAGCAGCTAAACAAAAACGGCGCAAAGCTGGCAGTAGACGGCGATTTTGGAGCTAAAACGCTGGAGGCAGTGTGGACATATCAAAAGGCCAAAGGGCTGGTTATTGATGGAATTGTTGGCAAAAATACTTGGGGGAAGCTTTTGGATAAGTAAACAACTTATTCCCATTAAAAATCTTGAAAATCGGTTGACTTTTTCTGCATTTTAGCATATAATATAAGCAACAGGCCCCCCGCACCTCTCCGCTTATGCGTGATGTGTCCCAGGGGGGACATTTTTTGTCAATTCATAATTAATAATGAAGGCTAATCGCCTATTTTTATCCATTGTTTGCCATCTAAATCTCTTGGCCTTGTCCCGCTGGATTGCTTCGCACACTGCAATTTGTGAGTGCTTAGGCGTGGCTGCGTGCTCGCAATGACGCAGCTTTTGCGGTTTTAGGCTTACTTGGCGCACCGCTGCAAAGGTTTGCTTTAACTTGCAAACGGCAGGCCGTTAGAGGGGATAACAGGCAAAAAAGGCCCACATCCACACCCCCTCCAAGCTCTTCCTCAAACATATGCAAGGCGGGTTCTATTTGGATATGAACCTTTAATTGTTCAACTCTTGATTATGCCGATATTATCTCTCGTTCTAAAACAGGACGCTCAGGCAGCGGGGTGTCCGGAACATTCTTTAAAAGGGTTTGCTCAAGTGCCACAATATATCGCTCAAGCTTTATAAAATCCCTGTCGTATATCTCGGTTTTTCTTTCCAGCATTGCCAGACGCTCTTCATTTTTTTCTGATATTCTTTGCCAGGCAGCAATTCGATCATCAATTTCTTGCTGAGCAACTTCTTTTTTGCTTTTGACATTATCAATTAATAGTTTAATGACAGTAGTTAAACCGCCGCCGGAGACCAGCGCAATTAAGGCCATCATTACTTCTTCAGACATTGGTTAAAACTCCTTTCCGTCTAGGTCATGCTCCAAAAGCATCTGTTTAAAATAATCCAGCATGAAATATCTGCGAACAAATGACACGGACAGAATACTCGAAAGTATCATGTAAACATAGCCGGAAGCAAATAAATGGTTGTAAAGCAGACCAAAGATTAAATCTACTAAAACAACTATTAACTGCACAGCTGCATATACCAATAAAAGTGACATATTTAAAAATACATGCTTTGCAAAAAATACACCTCGAATAAGCAGAAGTGTTACCATTATTCCAACGCCGCTTGCAAATGAATAGAATATTACAAAGAATTCCCTTGGGTTGGTTGGAATGTCACCTGTCAAGGTAATGATGAGTGAGACTATTTCAAAAATCAAGCTTAGTAAATAAATGCCCAGCATGGCATACCTATCGGTTTTGTTAATTCGTGCAATAAATTTATACATTTTTTTCAAGATCCTCTTTTATTTTAAGATAGTTATTGTACTGCCCGCCAAAGGGCGGGCTGCTGGCCTTAGCTTTTAAGCCAAAGCCAGCTTATCACGGGTTTTAGGGCCGACTATGCCGTCGGCAGTCAGTCCTGACTTTTTTTGGAAGGTTTTGACAGCAGTGTCTGTGCCTGTGCCAAAGCTGCCATCTACAGTCAGCTTAGAGCCCTTCTTGTTAAGAGCCCACTGAATCCATTTTACGTTGTTGCCCTTACTGCCCTTTTTAAGTGTAGTTGTGGGCTTGGGATATGGGTTTACTGCCGGAGTTGGAGCCGGAGGTGCAATAGTGGGCTTGCTGACGCTGCCGCCGTGGGTTAGCACGGTTACATTAGTTCCGTTTTTGTTAACCCAAAAATAGCGCACAGCACGGGTGTCCACATGGACAAAATGGCCGGAGCTGCCGTCGTACATCCCTACGCCGCCTGCGCCGATAGATTCGGCGTATTTGGCTACTTCCTGGGGCGTTTTGCCTGTTACCGTAATGTCGGCAGCCAAGCCCTTTGTGTGGTTGCTTGCGGAAGCTCCGCCTATCTTGGCATTATAAGCTATTGTGCGATAACCGGAGTTAATGTGAATAGCTGCGCCTGCCCAGGTGCGTATTTTTTGCAGCAAAACAACCAGATTTTCATCAATTAGAATCTTGTCGCTTTTATCCGAGCAGGCAAACTCTGCTACTGTAAAATTAGCAGAGAGCTTTTGTGAGCCATTAGCGGCTTTAGAATACGTTTTTACCATTTATTAATCATTTCCTTTCAAAAAATCCTACCTAAAAAACAAAGGTCGGTCAACAACATAATATGCAAAAAGCACACAGGACGGGACATTTTTATTTTGAGGTGAGGGTTGTTCTGCCGCCCAATGTTGCCCATCGCTGCTAGCTTGTTTGATTTTTGTAGGGGACGATGTCCACATCGCCCTGTGAATACCTGCGAGTTTCGGGGAAATGAGACGATGTGGACATCGTCCCCTACGAACCCTTTAATCAAAAATTTGCGTAGCAAATTAACCAAAATTTTCAACTTTCAACCTTCAATTTTCAATTAATAAAAAT
This sequence comes from Oscillospiraceae bacterium, assembly GCA_031269595.1. Classification (GTDB taxonomy): domain Bacteria; phylum Bacillota; class Clostridia; order Oscillospirales; family Acutalibacteraceae; genus JAISYX01. Next base: position 2,907 of record JAISYX010000115.1, on the reverse strand, counting down.
TTCTTCTGGACAACCACCGCTGCTATAGTGTATAATAAATTTATACTCATTGCACAAAGTAAAATAAAAGAGGGTGGGCGTAATTGAGCAAAAATCCTGAGAAAAGGTTTACCAGGGCAGAACGAAGCTGGATTATGTACGATTGGGCATATTCAGTTTACTCCACAAACATTATGGCGGCCATATTCCCTATCTACTTTGCGTCGGTTTGCCGTGGTGCAGGCGTGCAGGGGGATTATTGGTGGGGCATAGGAACCTCTATTGCAACGGCGGTTATAGCTATTCTTGCACCGCTTTTGGGTGCATTGGGCGATTACAAGGGCATGAAGAAAAAGCTCTTTGGCGTTTTTCTTGTAATTGGCTTGGGCTTTACAGGCTATATGGCCTTTACCGATGACTGGAAGGGTATGCTAATTGGCTATATTCTATCATACATAGGATATGCCGGCACAGAGCTGTTCTACGACTCCTTCTTAACCGATGTAACAAGCTCCAAGCGCATGGACAGGGTTTCCTCCTGGGGCTATGCCATGGGTTATATAGGCGGCAGCACCATTCCTTTCCTTATCTCTATAGGAGTGCTTGTCGTTTTGGGAATGTCCAACCCCTTGGGCGCAAAGGCCGCAGTGCTTATCACCTGTGTGTGGTGGCTTATTTTCAGCCTGCCTATACTCAGGAACGTAAAGCAACAGCATTATATTCAAGAAAAGGGCAGCTTTGCCTCTGTTTTTAAAAATGTAGGACGCACGCTTAAGGGCGTGGTTAAAACCAAGAGCATATTTGTGTTTATGCTGGCCTACTTCTTCTACATAGACGGTGTTAACACGGTTATACACATGGCCACTGCTTACGGCACAACCCTTGGGTTGGATTCCGTGGGCATGATACTAGCCTTGGTGGTAACTCAAATTGTGGCTGTGCCATTTTCTATTCTGTTTTCAAGTATTTCAAAAAAGATAGGCAGCATGAGGCTTATAACCATCGCAGTTTGCATCTATTGCGTGATTTGCGGGGTCGGCTTTTACATGGGCTTTTCACTTGAACCCTATCAGGCGGACTATCAGGCTAAGCTGGAGACAAGCATAAGCGAGGCCGCAGCGCAGTCTCTGCCCTCCTTCTCCAGCAACCGCAGCAGTGCCCTGTTTGCAGAGATAATCAACGGCGACGGCGAGGAGATAAGAGGCCTAAAGGTGGAAGCTGTTGCCCTTTTACCTGAGGAGAACAGAGCAGAGCTTGCTAGTAAGCTAATGACAGGCGAGGGCGGATACATAGAACGCTATACGCCTGAGTTTGAACAAATAAGCAAGGGCGACGCAGCTAAGTTTAAAACCGCCATGGAGGATATAGATAAAACCGTGAGCAGCTTCCTTAAGGACAAAGATCGCAGCGCACCTTATGAAAACGCCTTGCAGTTCTCGTTTATACTCTTCTGGGCCATGGCTGTGCTTGTGGGCACGGTTCAGGGAGGCATACAGGCCATCTCCCGTGCGCACTTCAGCAAGCTTGTGCCCAAGGAGCGTTCAAATGAATACTTTGGAGTGTATGATATATTCGGCAAATTTGCCTGCATAATAGGCCCACTGCTCTATTCGCTGTTCTCCGGCCTGACAGGCAGGCCATCTATAGGTATTTTAAGCGTGATTATACTGTTTGCGGTTAGCTTGATTATAATAATTATAGGCCACAAGTATTTGCAAAATCCTGTAGGTGAAGCGGAGTAGAACACGAAAATTAAATTTTGTTATTTGCGTAGGGGCAAACCTATGTGTCTGCCCAGATTACCGCAATTTTTCCGTCTTTGGGCAGACACATAGGTCTGCCCCTACGAGTTTTGTGCGGAACAGGACATTTGGCCTTGACTTAAAACAATAGAAAGGATAGAGGCAGCACCGCCTCTAAAACAATGCTTATGATTAAAAAAATAATATCAGCTTTAGTTATGTGTGCCCTAATGCTTGCGGCCTCAGGCTGCAAGAAGGATGAAAAGGTAAAAGCGTCCTCTAACACGGCGTTGTCGCCGGTTACCGCCCTTTCCCCTGATATGCTTCCCATTAAAAACGCAGGCACAGTCAAGGAGCTTGTGCCCGCCATTTACTGTGAATTTACCGATGAACAGTGGGCGGAGGTTTTGCCGGATATAGCCAGCGCAATCAAGCATAAAAATCCTGACGCAGAGCTGCTTTTAAGGCAGGGCACAGGGGTTTCCATAATGCGCACCCGCATTATGTGCTGGAATAAGCTGCGTGAGTTTTCCGTCTTCCCCAATGATGAGGAAAAGAATCTGGTTTTGGGTGTGGTTTTAGAGGTCACACAGAAAGGCGGCACGGATTATCTGGCCGCTTGGGCGGATAACAATGCAGTTTACTACAATTACGGCGGCTATGACATCCTTTACGATTTGCGCAGCTCTGAGGTTAACAGAAAGATTCAAACCCTTATAGCAAATGCGCAAAATATAACTCCCGCAATAGCTTTGCTTGAGGGCGCACGCCCCGCAGATGTGCCGCCTGAGGGCTCTGTACGTATAAACATAATAACTCCGGCGGGCATACGCTCGATAACAGGAGATATGAACGCCCTTTCAGAAAACGGATTAACCGACTCTGTGGTCTCTCAAGGCATAGTGGTAATGACAGGCATAACAGACTATGCCCGTGAGCTAAGCCAGCAGGCAGAGAGCGAGTAGTGTTATAAATAAGCAAACAGGCGAGCCCAAATGGGTTCGCCTGTTTTAGTGCGCCCCTGTAATATCTAATAGGCATAAAGCATAGAATTGAGTAGACGTTTGGTAGGGGCGAATTGCCACTTGCGTTAACCTAAAAAACATGTTAAACTAAGGGAATGGAAAAAATAAAAGAATATCTGCCAATAGGGTGGAAAGAAAAAGCAAAAGAGCTCGGAGCAATG